>DASVRH010000429.1:0-3110 GCA_036388715.1 Solirubrobacteraceae bacterium
CCGTCGCCTGCTCGCGCTGGCCGGGGCGACGATCGCCCGTGGCGTCGAGGCACACGTGTTCACCGAGCGCGACTTCGCCGCGCACGTCGAGGCCGCCGGGGGCGTGTGGCACGACCTCTACCGCGAGGCCGACCCCGACGACCTCGACCCGGAGACGCAGCCGCGGCCCTCGCGCAATGTCACGTTCGCCGGCCTCTACGCCGACGCCGTCGCCCGGCACGTCCGCGAGACCGGCGCCCAGCTCGTCGTGCACGACACCTTCACGGTCGTGGGCAGGGCGGCGGCGCACGTCCTCGGGCTGCCCGCGGTGAACGTCTGCGCGGGGCACGCCATCGACCCGCGGGATCCCGGTCGCTACGCGTCGCTCCCCCCGGGCGACCCGCGCCGCCACACGTCGGCGACCTGCCTGCGCTCGGTCGAGCTGCTGCGCGAGCGCTACGGCTTCCCCGACGCCTCGCCGTTCTCGTACTACAGCGCGCTGAGCCCCCATCTCAACGTCTACTGCGAGCCCTCGCTCTTCCTCGACGAGGACACGCGCCGGCGGCTCGAGCCGATCGCGTTCTTCGGCTCGCTGCTGCCGGAGCGCGCGCCGGATGGTCCGCCGGCGGCCGGGGCGAGCGTCTACGTCTCTTTCGGCACGATCGGCTGGCGCTACTGGGCGCCCGAGATGCTCGACGCCCTGCGCGCCGTCGTCGAGGCGCTCGGCGACCGGCCGGCGCTGATCGGGCTCGGCGGCGCCGACGTGACGTTCGAGACGCCGCCGAACGTCAGGGTCGAGCGCTGGGCCGACCAGTGGACCGCGCTGCGCGGCGCCGGGCTCTTCGTCACCCACCATGGCCTGAACTCCACGCACGAGGCGGTCTGGCACGGCGTGCCGATGCTGGGCTATCCGCTCCTCGGCGACCAGCCCGGCATGGCGGCGACGTGCGAGCGACTGGGGATCGCGATCCCGCTGGCCCGCGCCGCACGGGCCCCGATCGGCCGCGAGGACGTCGAGCGCGCGCTGGCCGCGGCGGAGACCCGCGGCGAGGAGATGCGCGCGGCGCTCGCGCGGGCCCGCGAGGCGGAGGTCGAGGTGATCGCCGCCCGCGACGAGGTGCTCGACCGGATCCTCGCGCTCGCCTAGGTCAGCAGCGGGCGCAGCGCCTGCCAGTTGCGCTCGTGGTCGCGCCCCACGGTCAGGCGCCACACCTCGGCCCGGCGCAGGAGGGCGGCGCAGGAGCGCGTCCGCGCCGCCGCGACGCCGCCCATCGCCAGCGTGTCGCGCATCCCGCGCTGGAGGACGAACTCCATGCCCTGGTAGATGCCGACGCCGACGACGGCCTCGCGCAGCAGCGCCCCGGCCGCGGCCGAGCGCGGCAGCCGCTCGAGAGTCGCGTCGCGCCCGAGCGAGCGGCGGCCGACGACGAGGTGGCGGATGGGCCGCGGCTCCGTCTCGATGCGGTCCTCGAACCCCGCGAGGTCGAGGGCGAGCTTCGGGTGGAACTCCATGCGCTCGATGCGGCGCACGTGCTCTGGCGGCAGTCGCTCGGCGTCCGTGGCGTTGATGCCGATGCGCAGCGGGAAGGGGTGCAGGCGGCCGCGCGCGTCGATCAGGGGCGAGTCCTCGGAGAGCAGCTTGACGTCGGGGTCGTCGAGCGCGCGGAGCGCGAGCGTGCTCTTGCCGCCGCCGGAGGGCAGCATCACGGCGACGGCGCCCGATCGCGCGGACAGCGCGAGCGCGTGCAGGCGCGGCAGGCCGACGGCGTCGAGGTGCGCGCCGATCGAGGAGAGCAGGAACAGGTAGGCGACCTCGTGGACGAGGTGCGCCTCCTCGCCCTCGATCGTCAGCGCGCCGGTCTCGTCGCGGACGGCGAGCGCGCGGCCGAAGTAGTCGATGACCGTGCGGTCGCCCAGCTGGTAGACGACGTTGCGCGGCGTGACGAACGCGGCCGGGACCGCGCCGAAGCGGTCGAAGTCGGGGGCGCGCCGGTGCACGCGGACCGTCACGTCGGCCCGCGCCGGCGCCGGGGCGCGCGCGAACCACGCGAAGTCCAGGCGGACGTTGTCGAGGACCTCCGGCCAGTCGCCGGTGACCGCGACCGTCAGCC
The DNA here is from genome assembly GCA_036388715.1 of Solirubrobacteraceae bacterium. GTDB lineage: Bacteria > Actinomycetota > Thermoleophilia > Solirubrobacterales > Solirubrobacteraceae > CADCVT01. Next base: position 2,091 of record DASVRH010000429.1, read on the forward strand.
CGTGGCAGTCGAGCGCGAAGCTCATCCGTGTAGTTTCCCGGACGTGCAGAGCGACCCCACCGACGTCGTCGGCCGCCGCATCGGCGCCGCGCTCGTCGACATCGTCGTCCTGATCGTCCTGTTCGTGATCCTGGGCATCCTGATCGGCGATTCGGAGAGCGACGACGGCACCGTCAGCGTGAACCTGGAGGGCCTGGGCTTCCTGCTGTGGATCGCGCTGAGCCTCGTCTACTACGGCGTGCTCGAGGCGATGACCGGGCAGACGCTCGGCAAGCGCCTGCTCGGCATCCGCGTCGTCGCCGACGACGGGACGACCAGGGCGCCGGCGGGGAAGATCGCCATCCGCACGCTGCTGCGGCTGATCGACGGCATCGCGTTCTACGCCGTCGCGCTCGCGGTCGTGCTGGCCACGGGGCAGCGCCGGCAGCGGATCGGCGACCTCGCCGCCGGCACCGTCGTCGTCCGCGGCTAGCTAGATCGTGTCGCCGACGGGCTCGGTGTCGTGGGCGGACGACGGCCCGGCCGCCCCGCCGTTGCCGTTGCCGTTGCCGTTCGCGGGCAGCGAGCCCTCGACGGTCACGTCTGTCCACTGGTAGACGACGGGCACCTGGTACCAGCCCTGGTGGACCGTGCGGAAGCGCGTCATCTCCGGGCCGCCCCAGTAGCGCTCCCACGCGAGCTTGTCGTCGAACGTCGCGCTCTGGAGGAACTTGTAGCGGTCGTCGCGGTAGCGGTAGACGGCGTACGCGGTCGCGCCGTAGCGCAGAGCGACCGGCGCGACCTCGCGCAGCGCGTCCTCGAGCCCGTCCGCGCGCAGCCCCGTCGCGTACCAGGGGATGTGGACGGCGCCCGCCATCAGGCGCCGACCTCCGCGCGGATGGCGCCCGGGCCCTCGGCCGTGCGGCCCTCGCCCTCCTCCTCGGCCCCGACGAGGACGGAGATCTTGCCGGCGTGCTTGTTCTCGTGCATGAGCTGGTGGGCCTCGGCGACCTGGTCGAAGCCCATCGTCCGCCAGAGCAC
>DASVRH010000430.1:0-8125 GCA_036388715.1 Solirubrobacteraceae bacterium
CTCCGACGACGCCGACGGCGACCTCCTCCCCAACGACCTCGAGCAGACGCTGCCCGGCACCGACCCGGCCAATCCCGACACGAACGGCGACGGCCTGCCCGACGGCGGCGACGACGTGGACGGCGACGGCGTCGTCAACGCCGACGAGGTCGTCGCGGGCACCGACCCGGCCGTGCCCGATGCGCCGGCCGAGCCGCCTCCGCCGGCCGAGGAGCCGCCGCCTGCCGAGGAGCCGCCCGCGCCGGTCGAGGAGCCCCCGGCCCCCGCTCCCGAGGAGCCGGCGGCGCCGGAGCCGCCCGCGCCGGATCCCGCCGCCGCCGCCGGCGACGAGCCGGCGCCCGCGACGCCGTAGCCGCGCACGCCTACCATTGCGCGGTCTCATGACGCGCCTCGGGATCATCACCGGCTCCGGCACCTACGCGCTCCCGGGGTTCGAGGGCGAAGGGCCGCGGCCGGTGTCGACGGCGTTCGGCGAGGCGAGGGTCTCGGAGGGCCGGTTCGCGGGCGCCGACGTCGTGCACGTCTCGCGCCACTGGGAGGGCCACCCGCGGCTGTCGTCGCACGTCGACCACCGCTCGAACATCAGCGCCCTGCGCGACGCCGGCGTCGACGCGATCCTCGCCGTCACGGTCTGCGGCGCGTGCGACCCGTCGCTCGAGCTGGGAACGCTGATCGTCTTCGACGACCTGCACTTCCTCGCCAACCGCCTGCCCGACGGGTCTTTGTGCTCGCTCTACGCCGAGGGGCAGCCGGGGCGCGGGCACTGGATCTTCGAGTCGCCGTTCTCGGGGCCGCTGCGCTCGGCGCTGCTCGTCGGCGCGCGCGAGGCGGGCCACCCGGTGCGCGACGGCGGCTGCTACGGCCACGTCGACGGGCCGCGCTTCAACACCAAGACCGAGATCGCCATGCTCGCCGCCGCGGGCGTGACGGCCGTGTCGCAGACCGGCGGGCCGGAGACCGTGCTCGCGGGCGAGGCCGAGATCCCCTACGCGCTCGTGGGCTACGCCACCGACTACGCCAACGGCGTCAAGGACGAGGCCACGCCCGTCGAGGAGCTCATCCGGCTCATCGGCGCGTCGACGGCGACGTTCGCGACGACGCTCGCCGCCGCCGTCCCCCTCGCGGCGACGGCCGAGCTCGGCCCCGTCGGGACGCACTTCCGGTTTGACTGACCCGGCCGCGATCGTCATCGCCAAGGCGCCGAGGCCCGGCCTGTGCAAGACGCGCCTCGAGCCGCTCCTCGGCGCCGAGGGCTGCGCGCGCCTCCAGGCCGCGCTGGTCGCGCGCGCGGCGGCGTGGGCGGCCGACGTGGGCGACCCGTTCGTCGTCTTCACGCCCGCCGACGCGCGCGAGGAGATGGCGGCGTTGGCGCCGGGCGCCACCCTCGTCCCGCAGGCCGACGGCACCCTGGGCGACCGTCTCGCCGCCGCGTTCCGCGCGGTGTCCGAGCTGCACCCCGGGCCCGCGATCCTCGTCGGCGTCGACACGCCGCAGCTGCGCCGAGCGCACGCCGACGCCGCGCTCGGCGACCTGCGCGACGGCATCGACGTCACCGTCGGCCCCGCGGCCGACGGCGGCTACTACCTCATCGGCCTGCAGCAGCCCAACGACGCGGTCTTCGACCTTCCGGCCGAGCTGTGGGGCGGCTCCGAGGTCCTCGTCCAGACCCTCCGCGCGGCGGACGAGGCAGGCCTGACCGTCGCGATGCTCCGCGCCGAGCGCGACCTCGACGACGAGGCCGACGCCCGCGCGATGCTGGCCGACCCGCTGACGCCCCGCGACATCGTCGCGGCGCTCGGCGGCCGGCCCTGAAGGGCGATGTTGCATCCCGACATCCGGTGAAACGCGCCAACCTCGGCGGGGGTCGCTGCGTTCGAAGGGCGTGATCCACGAGAGGGCGCACGACTGGTCCGAGATCCTCGGCGAGGTCCTGGGCCGCCCCGGCCGCCTGCGACCACACTTCCAGCCCGTCGTCGACCTCCAGAGAGGCGAGGTCTGCGGCTACGAGGCGCTGGCGCGCTTCACGGGGCGCGAGGACCTGCGACCCGGCGACGTGTTCGCCGCGGCGGCCGAGCACGGCATCTCCGGCGCGCTCGAGGCCCACATGGTCCGCGAGGTGCTCCAGGCCCGGCCGCACCTGCCGCGCAACCGCTTCGTCGCCGTCAACGCGTCGCCGCGCGCGCTCGTCACGCCCGAGGTCCACGACGCGTTCGCCGCCGCCGACCGGCTCGACCGCGTCATCGTCGAGGTGACCGAGCAGGCCGACGCCGACCTCGGCGCGCTCGCGGCGGAGCTCGACGCGCTGCGCGCCCGGGGGGCGCTCGTCGCCGTCGACGACGCCGGCGCCGGCTACGGCTCGCTCTCTCGGATCACCGCGCTGCGGCCGAACTTCGTGAAGATCGACCGCGGGCTCGTCGCGAACATCGACACCGAGCCCGCGAAGGCGGCCGTCGTGCAGACGCTGGGCGAGCTCGCCGCGCGCATCGACGCGTGGATCATCGCCGAGGGCGTCGAGCGGATGGAGGAGCTCGACGCGCTGCTGGACCTGCGCGTGCCGCTGGCGCAGGGCTTCGCCTTCGGCAGGCCCGTCCCCGGCATGGCCGAGCTCGAGCCGCGCCTCGGCGTCCACATCCGGGCCCGCTACCGGCCGACCCTGGGCGACGCCGCGATCGGCGCGCTCGTCGAGGCGGTGCCCGCCCTGCCCGAGCCGGTGTCGCAGCGCGCGCTGCGCGTGCTCTTCGACCGCAGGCCGGTGCCCGACTTCGTCGCGCTCGTCGACCACGTCGGCCGCCCGAGCGGCCTCGTCCGCCGCGGCGACCACGCCCGCGGCGAGTCGCCGGAGCGCAACCTCATGCTCGTCACGGCCGACATGCCGGTGGCCGCCGTCGGCCGCCGCGCGATGAGCCGCCCCGCCCCGCGGCGCTTCGACCCGCTCGTCTGCTGGGACGAGGCGGGCCGCTACTCCGGCGTCGTCCGCATCGAGCGAATCGTCGACGCGCTCGCCGCCGCCGCTTAGGACGCCAGCAGCAGCGCGATCACGAGCAGCGCGAAGGCGGCGACGGTCGACCAGATCAGCTGCCGGCGCACCGCGGCGCTGCGCTCCTGCGGCCGCATCGCGACCAGGCGGCGGACGTTCGCGCGGATGGCGAAGAAGATCGCCGTGTAGACGACGACGGCGACGAGGACGAGGGCGAGCCACTCCACCTCGCCGAAGCTAGCGCGCTACGCGGCCTCGGCGCGAGCAGCCTCGCGCTCGTACGCGAGGCGCCACTTTCGGACGGCGTTGTCCGAGACGCCGTACTTCCTCCCGACGCCCACGTACCCCAGCTCCGCGATCTCCGCCAGCAGGTGCTCGTACGGCGGCCGATCGACGCGACGTAGGTTCGGCCGCGGCCGGCCTTCCTTCGGCGCCCGGATGGCGCAGGCCCGCGAGCAGTAGCGCTGCCGCGAGCGTTTCGGCCGGAACTCGACGCCGCACCGCGCGCACTCTCGCCGCCCGACGAAAGCGGCGTTGCGACCGCAGTGGGTGTCGAGCGTCGCGTTGCAGTTCGGGCAGACGATGCGGAGGTTCTCGAGACGATTGTCGGAGCGGACGCCGTTGACGTGGTCGAGGATCAGAGACATGCGCCGGCCCCGCCACTCCTCGCCCTGCCCGCACAGCTCACAGCGCGGCTGTTTGAGCCCGGCCTCGTAGAGACGGGCCTTCAAGCGTGCGCCCTGGGTGAACCGGCCTTCGACGAGCAGTTCCGCGAGCGGCGTCGCACGCCTGTGCGCCGCCTGGAGCCCAGCGAGGCGGGCGCCGTCCGGGTCGAAATGGTCGGTCGGAATCGACCACAGCGCCGCGTACTTCTTGAGAATCAGATAGCCGCCGCCGCTCGCGCACATCCCGAGACGCCTGACCGCCTCCGTGTAGCTGCGCGAAGCCGCGATCGCGGCGCGCGCCTCGTCTTCTGCATAGCGCGGTGGCACGAACACATGTTCGCACTGCGACCGGTCGAACGCGTGAGCTGGGGAGCCCGGATTTGAACCGGGAGCGCACGGTGCCAAAGACCGGCAGGTTGCCATTACCCCACTCCCCAGGGCGAGGCGAAGGGTACGGAGGAGGAGGGTCGCCTACGATCCACGGGTGCCGTTGACCGCCGTCGTCCTCGCCGCCGGCCAGGGGACCCGCATGCGCTCCAAGACGCCGAAGGTGCTGCACGACCTGTGCGGCCGTCCCCTCGTGCGCTGGCCCGTCGAGGCCGCGCTGGGCGCGGGGGCGGAGAAGGTCGTGGTGGTCGGCGGGCCGGACCGGGCGCTGGAGGGCCACCTCCCCGAGCAGGCGGTCCTCGCCGTCCAGCCCGAGGCGAAGGGCACCGGCCACGCGGTCCAGTGCGCGGCCGAGCACATCGGCCCCGAGGACACGGTCGTCGTGCTCTACGGCGACGTCCCGCTCATCACCGCCGCGACGATCGAGGAGCTCGCGCGGACCCACGAGAGCGAGGGGGCGGGGGCGACCATCATCACGATGATACTCGCCGACCCTTCCGGCTACGGGCGCGTCGTGCGCGACGACGGCGGCGACGTCGTGAAGGTCGTCGAGACGAAGGACCCGCGCGACGCCACGCCCGAGGAGCTGGCGATCGACGAGGTCAACACCGGCATCTACGCGTTCGCCGGCGGCCCGCTCGTCGAGGCGCTCGAGGCGGTCACGCCCGACAACGCGCAGGGCGAGTACTACCTGCCCGACGTGCTGCCCATCCTGCGCGAGCGCGGCCTGCGCATCGTCGCCAGCGAGATCGAGGACCCGTGGCTGGCCGCCGGCATCAACGACCGCGCGCAGCTCGGCGAGATCCGCGAGGTCGCCCAGCGGCGGATCGTCGACGAGCACCAGCGCGCCGGCGTGACGGTGATCAACCCGGCGGCCACGACGATCGACGTCGGCGTCGCGATCGGCGCGGACACGACGATCGAGCCGGGGTGCGTCATCCGCGGCGCGACGACGATCGGCGAGGACTGCCGCATCGGCCCGAACACGACGCTGCTCGGCGCGCGGCTCGGCGACGGCGTCGTCGCGCGCAACGCGTGGATGGACGACGCCGACGTCGAGGACGCCGTGACGATCGGCCCGTTCGCCTACCTGCGGCCGAAGACCCGTGTGCGCAAGGGGGCGAAGATCGGCACCTTCGTCGAGCTGAAGAACTCGGACATCGGTGAGGGCACCAAGGTCCCTCACCTGTCCTACCTCGGCGACGCCGACGTCGGCCCGGGCACGAACATCGGCGCGTGCAACGTGACCGCCAACTACGACGGCAGGGACAAGCACCGGACGACGATCGGCGCGAACGTCAAGACGAGCGTCGACACGACGTTCGTGGCGCCCGTGACGATCGGCGACGGCGCTTACACCGCGGCCGGATCGGTGATCACCGAGGACGTCCCGGAGGACGCGCTGGGCGTCGCCCGCGCCAGGCAGACGAACGTCGAGGGATACGCCCGCCGCAAGGGTTAGAGTGAGCTTCGCGTGACCGCCATCGAGACGCAGCCCCAGCTCTCGAGCAGCCTGGACATCGGCTACGACAAGAGCCTGATGCTGTTCAGCGGTAGGGCGAACCCGGAGCTGGGCGCCAAGATCGCGGACAACCTCGGCGTCGCCCTCGGGCCGGTGGAGATCAAGACCTTCTCCAACGGCGAGGTCTACTGCCGCTACCTCGAGTCGATCCGCGGCGCCGACGTCTTCATCGTCCAGCCGACGTGCGCGAACCCCGAGCTGGGGATCACGCCGAACGACTCGCTGATGGAGCTGCTGTTCCTCATCGACGCGGCGGTCGGCGCCTCGGCCCACCGCGTGATCGCCGTCTCGCCGTGGTTCGGCTACTCGCGGCAGGACAAGAAGTCGGCTCCCCGGGAGCCCATCTCGGCTCGCCTGGTCGCCCGGGCGCTCGAGGCGGCGGGCGCCGACCGCGTCCTCACGATGGACCTCCACGCCGGCCAGATCCAGGGCTTCTTCTCCAAGCCGGTGGACCACATGACGGCGATGTTCATGCTCACCCAGTACTTCGCGGACATGGCGCTGAGCGACCTCGTCGTCGTCGCGCCGGACGCCGGCCGCGTCAAGCTGAACAAGAAGTTCTCGGACAAGCTCGGCGCGGACCTGGCGATCCTCGACAAGGAGCGCCCGGCCCAGCAGCTCGCCGAGATCGGGCACGTCATCGGCGACGTCAACGGGAAGACCGCGATCATCGTCGACGACATCATCGACACGGCGGGCACGCTGCGCGCGGCGGGCGACGCTGTCGTCGCCGCCGGCGCCAAGCGCGTCTTCGCCGCCGCGACGCACCCTGTCCTCAGCGGCCGCGCGTTCGAGAACCTCGCCGCCTCGCCGTTCGAGGAGATCGTCGTCACCGACACGATCCCGCTGCGCGCCGGCGCACCCGACAACATCCGCGTGCTGTCCTGCGCGGACCTCCTCACCGACTCGATCCGCCGCATCTTCACCGACGACTCGGTGAGCGACGTCTTCGGCGGCGAGAACCAGCTGTTCTGACGGAGCTCGTCGTCATCGGTCGCCACGCCGCGGAGGTCGCGCGGGCGATCGACGGCGACGCCTGGGTGCTCGACGAGGGACAGGGCACGCCGGCCATCGCCGCCCGGCACGCCGGCCGCGAGCACGACCCCGCGAAGCTGCGCGAGAGTGCCTCCGAGGCGGCCGTCGTCGGCCTCGTCGGCAACCCTGTCGCGCCGCTGACGCCGCGCTACTCGCTGCGCGACCTCGCGCTCGAGCTCGGCGCGCCCGTCGTGGTCGCCGTCGCCGCCGAGCCGTCGCTCACGGCGCAGGCGCGCCTGTACGCGGAGGCGGTCCGCGCCGTCGGGCTGCCGGTCGCCGCGACGATCATCGTGAGCTGGCCCGACCCGCCCGGCCGCGTCCTGCTCGACGAGCGCGTGCTGCTCTACGAGGTCACCGAGATCCCCGTCCTCACGCTGTCGGACGGCGAGACGCCCGACTGGCCGGTCGAGGACTGGAAGCAGGTGGAGGTCGGCGGCGTCCCCGCGGCGCAGCGGATCACGCTCGAGCCGTACAGGGAGTGGGAGGGCGAGTCGCCCGGCGACCCGCGCAGCGCCCCGCGCCCGCGGATCATGGAGGCGATGCTCGAGATCGTCGCCGCCGAGGGGCCGATGCTCGCGACCCGCGCCTACACCGTCTACAACAAGGCCGCGGGCGGCAAGAAGCTGACGAGCGTCGCCCGCGCGCCGCTGTCCAACTCGATCTACCACCTCGCGCGCGAGGGCAAGGTCGTGCTGGAGGGCGAGGACGAGGTCGTGCGCCTGCCCGACACGCCCGCCGTGGTCGTCCGCGAGCTCGGCCCGCGCGAGCTGATCGAGGTGCCCGTCGACGAGATCGCCGAGCTGATGCGCCGCCTGGGCCCGCAGGACGACCTCAAGCGCGCGGTGCTCAACACGTACGGGCTGGTGCGGATGACCGCGCGCGCCGAGCAGTACCTGACGCAGGCGGAGGGTCTCCTCTGACGGGTGCGACGCGCCTCATGGCCCGGCTCGGGCTCACCGACGACGAGCTGATGACGGTCCTCGACGCCGACCCCCTCAGCGTCATCACCGACGAGCTCGACCACCGGCCGGAGATCGGGATCCTGCTCGCGCTGACCGAGGAGGCCGAGGAGCGCGCGGGGGGCGAGGTGCTGCGCCGCTGGCTGCGCTCGGGGAAGGACGCGCCGATCGACCTCCTCCTCCGCCGCGACTTCGGCGCCTTCGAGGACGCGCTCGGCGACCTCGAGCAGCGCGGGTTCGTGCTGCGCTCGGGCTAGGGCTTCTCGGCGACGGCGAACAGCCGGGCGTCGCCCTCGACGCGCACGGGCGCGAAGCCGGCGCCGGTCAGCAGCGCGGCGACGTCGGCGGCCTCGAAGAACGCGAAGCCGTGCTGGTGGATCTTCTCCCCGCGCATCCGCTCGCCGCGCATGAAGGCGAGCACGACGCGGCCGCCGGGCGCGCAGACCCGGAACAGCTCGCGCGCGCCCGCCGCGGCGTCGGGCCAGAAGTAGATCGTGTGGACGCTGAGGACGCGGTCGAACGCTGCGTCCTCGAAGGGGAGCGCCTCGATCGACGCGGTCTCCAGCCGTGCGTCGGGGAA
>DASVRH010000431.1:0-1961 GCA_036388715.1 Solirubrobacteraceae bacterium
GCTCGCCCGCCTCTTCCACGAGCGCGGCGTGAAGATGCTGCGCACGTCGCAGCTCAACGTCGGCGGCAACATGGACTTCTACAACATGCTCGAGCGCGAGCGGCTGGAGTCCAAGAAGATCTCGAAGACCCAGGCGGTCACCTCGATCATGGGCCACAAGCTGCCGCCCGAGGACGTCTACATCGGGCCGTCGGACTACGTGCCGTGGCTGACCGACCGCAAGTGGGCGCACATCCGCGTCGAGGGCCAGGCCTTCGGCGACGTGCCGCTCAACGTCGAGATGAAGCTCGAGGTCTGGGACTCCCCCAACTCCGCGGGCATCGTCATCGACGCCGTGCGCTGCTGCAAGCTCGCGCTGAACAACGGCGTCGGCGGCCAGCTCGACGGGCCCAGCTCGTACCTCATGAAGTCGCCGATGAACCAGCAGCCCGACCACCTCGCCCGCGAGGCCGTCGAGGCGTTCATCGCCGAGAACTCCCGCAGCGCCGAGGCCGCCCGCAAGGCGGAGGCCGCTGCCAAGGAGGTCGCGGCGAGCGGGTCGACGACCGCGCACTAGCCGCACCCCAAGCGAAGTCCGAGCGCGGGCCGCGTGACATCATGGCGCGGCCCGTGCCTCTCTCCATCGCCCACGTCACGCCGTACGCGTGGGAGGTCCCGCACGAGGTCAACGTGCTCGTGGATCGCGTCGCGGCCGAGCTGCGCGGGCGCGGGCACCGCGTCGTGGTGGTCGCTCCGTCGCGCGACGGGCGACTGGTGCGCGAGTCGCGCGCGCGGATCCGGCGCGGCGGCGAGGACGTCCTGGGCGCGGAGGTGCTCGCCGTCGGCGAGGTGCTGCCCGAGCTGCCGACCGCGAGCCGCCGGCGCGCGCCCGGCCTGCCGGTCGACGTCGCGCGCACGGTCGAGGAGCTTTTCGACAACGCCGCGTTCGACGTCGTGCACGTGCACGAGCCGTTCGCGCTGTCGACGGCGGCAGCGGCGCTGCGGCACTCGCGGGCCCTGAACGTCGGCACCTTCCACGCGCCGGCGGAGCGCCTCGTATCGATGCAGGCGGCGCGGCGGATCGTCGAGCTGCTCTTCGGCCGCCTCGACGCACGCGTCGCGAGCTACGGCTCGACCGCCGAGCTCATCCGCCGCTCGTTCCCGGCCGACTACCGCGTGGTGCTGCCCGGCACCGATCCCGTGGAGCGGCCGGAGCGCGACGGACCGGTCCGGATCGTCTTCGCCGACGAGGAGGAGCGCGGCGCGATCCGCGTCTTCCTGCGCGCGCTGCGGCTGCTCGACCCCGGCCTCGACTGGGAGGCGGTCGTGCAGACCAGCCGCGGCGCCGTCCCGTCGCTCCGCGTGCCCGAGCGCCTGCGGGCGCGCGTGCGCTTCGAGGACCCGGGCGGGCTCGGCGGCGCCGACGTCGTGGTCGCCGCCTCGAACGGCAACGGCCCGGCGCCCGGGCTACTGCTGCGCGCGGCCGCCGCGGGGGCGGTCCCGCTCGCGTCCTCGCTCGCGGTCTACGAGGAGGTCCTGGCCGACGGCGATCGCGGGCTCCTCTTCCCGTGCGGGGAGCCGGGGGCCCTGGCCGCGCAGCTCGCGCGGCTCGTCGGCGACGAGGGGCTGAGGGAGAGGTTGATCAGCGCCGCGCAGCAGGTGGTGCGCGGCTGGGACGAGGTCGCCGGCGACTACGAGGCGATCTACGAGGAGGTCGCCGCCCGGCGCCGCGACACGGGCGGGAACCCGGAGATCGCGCGGCGCCTGCGCGGGCGGCCGCGCATCGACGTCGACCTGCACATGCACACCGACCACTCCGGCGACTGCGCCACGCCGGTCGAGGTGCTGCTCGAGACCGCGCGGAAGCAGGGGCTCGGCGCGATCGCGGTCACTGACCACAACGAGGTCAGCGGCGCGTTCGAGGCGGTCGAGAAGGCCGAGCGCTTCGGCGTGAAGGTGATCGTGGGCGAGGAGGTCAAGAC
>DASVRH010000432.1:0-6623 GCA_036388715.1 Solirubrobacteraceae bacterium
CGAGCGTCTCAAGCCGGGCTGGACGCTCCACTCGACGCTCGTCACCGCGCGCGACCAGGCGCCGAACGCTCACCTGCACATCGCGAGCGACGACGGTCACTGGCAGGTGACGATCGGTCAGGTCGCCGCCGCCGACGCGCCGGAGGAGCACTTCGACGCCCTCGACCGGCCTGACGCTTGGCGGACGATCGAGCGCGGCGGCCGCGAGATCGCCGTGCGCGAGCCGTCGGAGCACTGGGCGGCGACGCTCGCGCGGCTCGAGCTCGAGGGGACGCGGATCACGCTGTCGTCCGACGGCGTCGACGCCGAGCAGCTCGTCGACCTCGCGACGAGGCTCGTGCCGGCGCCCGAGGCTCCGCCCGAGCTCTGACGCCCGGGCCCGGCCGCCCTCTAGCGCTTCTTGCGGTTGTCGATGGCCGTGAACACCATCGGGCCGATGGCGAGGACGGCGGTGCCGATGAGGGCGATGGCCATGAATTCCATGCGCGCCACCCTACCCGCGTCCGGCGAGCGGCGACCATGGACCACCAGAGCGGTTCGGTGCACCGTGATCGTGGACCGGTGCAACCGCGCGCAGATCAGCTCGGGGGTCGGGCTCATGACGACCGCCTCCAGCAACGGCACCGTCGGGAGCCTCTGCTGCACCGAGCGGCATCACGTACGCCCGGATCATCCTGTCGTCGTAGAGGCGGAGGCGAGGAAGTCCGCGAGCCGGTCGGCGAAGCCCGGCGCCGCCGGGACGAAGTGCCCGGCGCCCGGCGCGACGACGCGCTCGGCGTCGAGGGCCGAGGCGAGGCCGTCGCAGATCCGCTCGAGCGCCGGGGAGTGGCCGCCCGAGGCCACCAGCGCGGGCACGCCCGCGTCCCGGATCCGCTCGAGCTCCGGCCTCGCCTCGCCCGGCAGGCGCCCCCGGTGGGCGCGCCGCACCCCGCGGGCGACCTCCTCGGGCAGCGGCCCGTCGTCGACGTCGCCCGCTCCGGCGAGGCGGAGGAACTCGCGGAGGGTGGCCGAGTCCGTCTCGAGGCCGCGCGTCAGCACCTCGTTCCCGATCCGCTCCAGCCGCATGACGTCCGGGTCGTCGGGCGCCACGAAGTAGAGCGGGGGCTCGATCAAGGTGAGCGACCGCACGTTCTCGAGGTCTCGCGTGGCGGCGATCAGCGTCCCGAGGACCCCGTAGGAGTGCGCGACCACGTGCGGGCGCGCGTCGAGCAGCGGCTCGAGATCCGCCGCGTCGACGTCGAAGTCGTGGTGGCGTTCCGGGGCCGGCGGGCTGGGCGGGTAGCCGCGGCGGTGGACGTAGGCCAGCGTCCACCGGGCGCTCAGCGGCGCGAGCCCTCGCCACGTGGTCCTCGGGCTCGCGCCGCCGTGGACGAGCAGGACCTCCGGCCCCTCGCCGTCGCGGATCACCGTGACCGGATCCATCGCGCGACGGTAGGGGTTGTGGCGGAGGGGAGCGTCAGACCGTCGACGCGAGCTCGAAATGCGACTGGATCGTCGCCGCGTCGAGGGCGGTGTTGTAGACCGCGACCTCGTCGATCGTGCCGTTCCAGAACTCGGCGCCGAGCTTGTTGACGCCGATGAGCCAGCCGTCGGTGGCCGCCTCGCCGGTCGCCGTGCCGGTGGCGGTCTGGGCGCCGTCGACGTAGAAGGCCCACTCGCCGTCGGTCCCGCCCGCGAACGTGAGGACGACGTGGTAGGTCGTGTCGACCGCGGCGGTGAAGCCGGAGTCGCGCATCGTCCCGCCGAGGTTCGAGACGAAGTTGCTCGACGCGTTGAGGAACAGCAGCGCGCGGCCCGTCCCGGTTCCGTCGCGCTGCGAGACGATCGTCGGCAGCCCGTCCAGCGCCTGGGCCCTGACGAGGCACTCGAGCGTGAACGCCGCCGACACGTCGACCACGAACGGCAGGTCCACGTGCGCCGTGGCCCCGTCGAACACCGCGGCGGCGTCGGCGTCGGAGGCCAGGAGGCCGGGCTGGCCCAGGAGGACGTTGCCGACGTACGTCCCGTTGTTCGTACCAGTGGCGTCGAACGCCGTCGCCTCGCCCGGGTCTTCGCTCAGACGCCAGAAGCTGACGATGTCCGGGCGATCCAGGACGGCGCTCTTGTACGTCTCCGGGACCGGGGGCTTCTCGCCGTTGTCGCCGTTCTCGCCGGGGAAGCCCTCGCCCTGCGTGTTGAGACGGCAGCCGACGAAGGCGAACAGCATCACCGACGAAGCCACGATCAGCGGCGCGGCGAGGAGGATCCAGTGGGTCATGACAGCTCCTTTCGGACCCCTCGCGTCTCGCGCAAGGGGTCGATGATCGAGCGGGCGCAGCCGTAGCCGGCGAGCGCGAAGAGGAAGATCGCGCCGGACGGGCGCTCCGTGAGCGAGATCGCGAGACAACCGGCGAGGAGCGCCGCGGCGGTCGCGAGCTCGAGCAGCTGGACGGGATGACGCCGCTCCCAGCGGCCCGCTCCCCCAGGCAGGCGGAGCGCGAGGCGGCCCTCGCTCGGCCGGCCGGCGCAGCACCCGTTGAGCAGGCAGCCCACGCGGGTGAAGATCATCCCGACGAGCAGGGTGAACGTCGCCGCGTCCCAGAAGGCGCCGAAGGGCAGCGCGAGCGCGGCGAGCAGTGCCGGCGAGAGCGCCAGGGCGAGCAGCAGCCCGCCGACGAGGGCGGCGCCGCCCTCCGTCCGGCCCCAGATCCGGCGGGGATGGCGACGGTAGAACCGCCAGTTGCCGAGCACGAACCACAGCCGGGAGCCGACGAGGGCCGGGACGATCAGGATCAGGATGGCCGCGGCGGCGCGGTCCGGATCGAGCCCCATGCTCGCTGCCGCGGCGCAGCCGGCGTAGAAGCCGAAGGTGAGCCCGAGGTAGAGAAGCGCGGGATAGCTGTGGACCTCCACGCCGTGCCAGACGAACAGGACACGGCGCACGTCAGAGCACCGAGCCGACCGCGAGCGCGACGCCGGCCACGATCGCGACGTCGGCGAGGTTGAACGCGGGCCAGCGTCCGAGGGCGATGAAGTCGATCACCGCCCCCCGGCCGAGGCGATCGCAGAGGTTGCTCGTCGCGCCGGCGGCCGCGGCGACGAGCCCGGCGCTCGCCATCGCGTTCGAGGCGAGGTCCGGGTTCGTGCCGATCGCGAGCGCCGTGGAGCCCAGCGCCAGCCCCCAGAGGCCGAGCAGCAGTCCCGCGGCCGGCGCGCGACCGAACCACCAGCGCCGGTTCGGCTCGAGGCTCAGCAGGCCTTGCCCGCCGGCGGTGGCGGGATGCGCGACGGAGAGGAACCGGATCGCGAGCGACTTCGTCGACTGGTCCAGGAGGAAGACCATGCTGGCCACACCGCAGACGAACCAGCCCATCGTACGAGCGACCCTAACCGCCCGAGGAGTGCTTCGCAAACACGCGCTTCGCGTACAGCGCGTAGCCGTGGCGGCGCGCCTTGCGCAGCGTCAGGCCGTAGACCTCGAGCGCGCGCCGCGCGACCGCGTGGCGGGTGCCGGTATGGGCCACGATCAGCGGGAACCCACACTCGTGGGCGTGGACCTCGGCCCGGTACCCGAGCGTCGACCCGACGCCGCGGCGGCGAGCGTGCCGCGCGACCGCGATCGTCCCGACGTAGTACGCGTCGCGCGGCGGGCGTGGGCTCGCCAGCACCATCAGCGGCAGGCCGGCGATCAGCAAGGGCCACCGGGTCGGGCTCAGATGACGCATGCTCCCGAGCAGCAGCCTGCGATGCAGCGCGTACCGCTCGCGCGCGGGGAACCCGATCATCACGCCCGCGACCTCTCCGTCGATCTCGGCGACCAGCGCGTGCTCGAAGCTCGCGGAATGCCCCGGGCGGGCCCACATCGTCGAGACGATCCGCCGCGCGCGCTCCTCGGATCCCGCCAGCTGCGCGTACGCGTCGCCCGCGGCGTCGAACACCAGCTCCGCGGCGGCGAGATCGGTCGGGCGGCCCGGGCGGACCGCGACCCCCGGAGCCGGAACCTGCGGACGGCGTGAGGTCAGGAGCAGCCGTGCTCCCAGCTCGCCGCGTACCACGCGCGGGCGTAGTAGTTGAGGTAGCCGCTGTAGAGGGCGGGCGTCGCGGGGACCCGGGCATGGAGCTCGTCGATCGCGCGCAGCGAGGGGACGTCGAAGTTCTGCGACCCCGTCAGGACGACCGTGGTGCCGGCGGTGCCGCGGGCGAGGATCGTCTTCGAGTGGATCTTGTCGCTCTGCTTGACGAGGACGCCGGCCTCGTCGAGCGGGTCGATCGCCACGCACTTGCCCTCGCCGTAGACCACGGCCACCGCGCAGCCCCAGCCCTTCATGTCGACGAGCCGGTCGACGATGTCGAGCCGGGTCAGCTTCGCGGTGAGCACGCGCACCTCGCAGCCGGCCCCCGAGGTGATGCGCTTGAGGTTCGCGACGACGGTGTCGGTGGTCGCGCTCGGCGACGCGGCCACCTCGATCCCCGACGTGCCCGTGAAGTGGCCCAGGCTGAGCCCGTAGAGGTCGCTCGTCCTCGGGCTGCCGTTCCACTGGGCGACCCACAGCTCCCGGAAGTCCTGCCAGAGGGCGGGGTCGTTGTAGATCGTCAGCGTGTCGTTGAAGAGCCGTGCGCCGCTGAGCGAGGTGAGGTTCGCGGTGCCGAACCAGACGACGTTGTCGCGATAGGCGCCGCCCGTGTTCTTCGTGCGGCTGAAGAGCGCGTACTTCATGTGCTGGATCGGGTGGCCGTCGCCGACCTTCAGCGCGATGCAGGCGTCGTTGTCGAACGTGTGACAGAGCTTCGTGTCGACGTACTGGCGCATCTCCTGCGCGACCGGGTTGTCCTGGTTGCCGCTCTGCACGGCCCACATCCGCACGCCGCGCGCCTTGGCGTCCTTGATCGCGCTCAGCACGTCGCCGGAGTCGAAGCTGAACAGGCCGAAGGCGATCCAGCCGTCGTTCGGCGTCGCGCGGATCATCTGCGCCATGCGGCCGAGCACGGGCTCCTGATCGATCCCGTCGGCCTCCGAGGTCGGATCGACGAACTGCGCCTCCGTCTCGATGCCGTTGAGGGTGGTCAGGACGGCGGCGGGGGCGGCCGCCGCGGTGGCGAGCAGGGCCACGGCGGTCGTGCAGACGACGGCGAGAAGCGTGCGCATTGGCAGACGCTAGCCGAGATACGCTGAGCGCAGGGGATTTCTTTAGCCCAACAGCACGAGCCGCAGGTCGACGACCCCGACGGAGACGGTCGAGCACCACGCGATGCCCAGCTCCTCGGCGACGGCGACGAAGACGTGCCGTGCCGGCACGTTGCCGGCGAGGATCAGGGCCTGCACGCGGCGGAAGCCCACCCTCGAGCCCTCCTGGAGGACGCGGACGATGAGCTCGTGGCCGAGCCCATGATGCTGAGCGCCGTCGGCGACGACGACCGCGACCTCGCCGGCCTCCGGCTCGTGCGGTGCGGTCCGGTGTCGGCCCGGTCGAGGTCGTCAGCGTGTGGCCTCGGCGGCCTCCGGCGTCTTGATCGCGATGAACTCGAACTCGCCGTTTAGACGCGGGCCTCCCGCGGTCGGCTAGAGGCCCAGGCGGAGAGCTGGCGGTGCGTCAGGCGGCCGGCGCGCATCGCGTTGACGCGCTGCTTCGCCGTCATCGACCGCAGCTGCCGAAGCTCCTCCTCGTGCGTCGGGTCGCGCCGGATCAGCGCGGGGAGCGCGGTCGCCGCTCGCCGATCATGCCGCGCCCTCGAGATCGCCCGCCACACGGCCGGCGTGCGCGGACTGCCACAGCTCGCGCGCCACCCGGCGCGCGTCGAAGGCTGTAGTCGCCGCGCGCGTGGCGCGGCCGCCTCGCCGCCTGCGCGCGGGTCGCTGGCGGGTCGAACGCCTCGCCGAGGAGATCGCTGCCCGCCTCGAGGACGCGCGGCTGCTCGGACGTCGGAGGCTCCGCCGTGTGGACCGCGGGCCGATCGGCCGCGATCGAGGCCGCGACGTGCGGGTCCGCGAGCTCGCCCGCGCCGCGCGGTTCTCAAGCCCGTCGGCGACGATGTGCTGGTCGTCGTGGGCGTGAGCGCGGACGTCGAGCAACGTCCGCCCGAGCTGCGGATGCTCGACGAGGACCAGCTCGCGCTCGACGCCGCGGACCCGGTGGCCCGCGACGGAGGAGAGGATGGTGAGGGCGGCGTCTCCCGGTCCGGCAGGAGCCGCATCGGTTCAGGATTGATCGTTCTCATCATCGTCGACGACGAGGTGCGCTTCCGCCCGTGCCACGAGCTCGGCGGCTGCGATTTCGAGCCCACGTGAGACCTTGAGGATGGTCGCGAACGTGGGATTGGCCTCGCCACGTTCGAGTTCCCCGTAGAACCGACGGCCGACGTCGGCGCGAAGCCCGGCCTCCTCCTGCGACAGCCCCCGCGCGACCCGGACCTCCTTCATGACCCGCCCGAAGGCGCCGGCGGACGCGGTCCTCTGTGACACGCAGGAACCCTGGCGAGATGATGCTTATCGGTCTACGCCCTATGACCGGCATTCTGGAGGGGCCCGGACTGGGGTTGGGACGCCTTTCAGCCGGCGGCCTTCAGACTACTTGAAATACCTCAACACATTTATTGAGACTCGTGTAGTGTGGCGGTACAGACCTCGCGTCAAGGAGAAGAGAGCA
>DASVRH010000433.1:0-6501 GCA_036388715.1 Solirubrobacteraceae bacterium
GCGACCGCGTGGAGGGCGGCCCAGCCGGGCGCGCCGAGGCGCTCGAAGCGGGCCAGCTGCGGCTTGACCGCGACGCACGCGGGGCCGGCGGCGGCGATGAGGGCCGCGCAGTGGCGGACGACGCGATCGGCGTCGCTTCCCGGAGCGTCCGCTTCGGCCCCCGCACGGTCCCCCCCTTCGGGCGCGGCACCCTTCGCCCCATCGGGCGGAAGCGCCTCTTCAGGCCACAGGCGGGCCGGGTCGGGATCGAGGCCGAGGACGATGGACGAGCGCCGCTCGGCCACCGCGGCGGCGAGGCGCTCGCGGAACACTTGGGGGTGAAGCAGCGGCCGCGGATCGCTGTCCGCGGCCGCCGGAATCACGTCCTGCTCAGCCGTTCAGCTTCTGCTTCAGGCCCGAGGCGGCCGAGAACTTCGCCGCCTTGCTCGCGGCGATCTGGATCTTCTCGCCGGTCGCCGGGTTGACGCCCTGGCGGGCGGCGCGGTCCGACACGCTGAACTTGCCGAAGCCGGCGATGGCGACCTCGCCACCACCCTGAAGCTCGCCGGCGATCGTCTCGAAGACGGCGTCAACCGCCTTCTTGGCGTCGCCACTGTCCACGCCGCTGTTCGACGCGACCTGCTGAGCCAGCTCGTTCTTGTTCATGAGAAAGGGTCCTCCCCGTCTGCGGAAACGCGAGCACCTTAGCCCGTCGCCCCGGCGGAAAGGGGCTCCCCGTCCCGATTCCGCCCCGTGTTTGCGCGGTTTTGGCACGATTTCGACGGGGTTTCCGGTCGATCCGCGACACTTCCGCGCCGTGCCCCTCTCCCGCATCGCGTGGCTGCTGACCGTCGCCGTGGCGCTCATCACGGCCGTCCTGCTCCTGATCTCGAGCTACAACGGCTACGCCCTGCTGGCCTTCGCCGTGGGCTGCTCGGCCGCGATCAACCTGCGGTAGAGGGAGTCTCGGGGGCCTCGGGCGCCCCTTCGGCGGCCGGCTCGGTGTGGACGATCACGTCCGCCAGGGCCGGGCAGCGCTCGCGGACGGCGGCCTCGATCTCCCCCGCCCGCCGGTGCGCGCTGGGCAGCGGCTGGTCGGCCGGCAGGAAGACGGTGATGAGCGCCACGCGGCCGCGCTCGGCGTCGCGGAAGCGCACGCCCGCCGCGCTCTGGCCCGTGTAGCGGCGCACGACCTCCTCGATCGCCTCGCGCTCGACGGCGACCTCCTCGCGCCCGGGCTTGCTCGCCCAGTCCGTCCGGCTCAGCGGCTCGATGTGCGTGTGGACCATCCGCAGCTCGGGCACCGCGCCGCGCACCGCCGTCTCCAGCTCCTCGACCGTGTCGTGCGCGTCGCCGAGCGAGAACCCGCGCGGCAGCTTGACGTGCAGCGACAGCTCGTAGCCGCCGTCGACCTGCATCACGCGGACGTTGTGGATCTCCCGCACGTCGGGGACGGACAGGGCGGCGACGGTCGCGCGCTCACGCAGGTCCCCCTCGACCTCGCGCGGCTCGGCGTGCACGACGACGTCGGCGCCGGGAAGCTCGGAGCGGATCGCGTCCTCCATCTCGTCGGCGCGCGTGTGCGCCTGGGCCAGCCCGGCGTCGGCGCTCAGCCCGACGACGAGCTCGACGAAGTCGCGGCCGGCCGCGTGGCGGATCCGCATGCGCCGGACCTCCACGTTCGGCAGCCCGGCCAGCGCGCGCTTCACCGCCCCCTCGGCGTCCTCGCTCGCGCGGTCCATCAGGACGTCGATGCTCCGCCGCACCAGGCGGCTGGCCATGAAGAGGACGATGGCGGCGACGACGAGCGCGGCGACCGCGTCCGCCCGCGGCTCCCCCGCGGCGACGAAGATCAGGCCGACGACGACGGCCAGCGTGCCCAGCAGGTCGGAGGCGAAGTGCAGCGCGTTCGACTCGAGCGCGGCGGAGTGGTGCTCGCGCGCCGCCCGAAGGCTGAGGCTCGCCCGGCTGGCGTCGATCACGATCACGACGCCGAGCACGACGAACGCCCACCAGGCGGCGTCGACGTCCGGAGGCGAGTCGGCGAGGAGGCGGTCGATCGCGCGCCAGGCGAGCAGGCCCGACACGACGATCAGGAACGTCGACTCGGCGAGCGCCGCGAGATGCTCGGCCTTGCCGTGGCCGTAGTGGTGCTGCTCGTCGGCGGGCCGCGTGGCCACGCGGATGGCGAACAGCGTCAGGAGCGCGGCGACGAGGTCGGTGCCGGAGTGCAGCGCCTCGGCCACGAGGCCCAGCGACCCGGTGAGCAGGCCGGTGACGAGCTTGATCGCGACGAGGAACGCCGCGGCGAACACGCTGTAGAGGGCGGTGCGCTGGGCGCCGGCGCGAGACATCGCGCGGAACGCTAGCCCCTCAGCCGAGCCACTCCTTCATCTTCCGCGCGGCGCGGCCGCGGTGGCTGATGGCGTCCTTCTCCCCGGGGGCGAGCTCGGCCATGGTGCGATCCGGATGCTCGACCGGCACGAACGCCGGGTCGTAGCCGAAGCCGCCGGTCCCGCGCGGGTCCTCCGCGACGGTGCCCTCGCAGCGCCCCTCGACGACGTGCTCGCGCTCCCCGTCGACGTAGGCGATCGCGCAGATGTACGCGACGTCGCTCCCGGCCGGGACCTCGCGCAGCAGCTTGTCGAGGTTCTCCTGGTCGGTGGCGGTCTCGCCCGCGTAGCGGGCCGAGTACACACCGGGCGCGCCGCCCAGCGCCGCGGCGGCGATGCCGGAGTCGTCGGCGACCGCGGGCAGCCCCGTCGCCTCGTACGCGGCCCGGGCCTTGATGAAGGCGTTCTCGGCGAAGGTCGTGCCCGTCTCGGGCGGGAGCACGACCTCGTCGGGCAGCGGCTCGAGCTCGTGCGGGGCGAAGAGGGGGCGCAGCTCGCGCACCTTGTGCGCGTTGCGCGTGGAGAGGACGAGCCTCACTGCCCGATGGCCTGGTCCTGCACGGCGCGCAGCTCGTCGACGCCCGCCGCCGCGAGGGCCAGCAGCTCGTCGAGGCTCGCCCGCTGGAGCGGCGTGCGCTCCGCCGTCGCCTGGACCTCGACGAGCGTCCCGGCCGCCGTCATGACGACGTTGGCGTCGACCTCGGCGCTCGAGTCCTCGCTGTAGTCGAGGTCGAGGAGCGGCGTGCCGTCGACGATGCCGCAGCTGATGGCGGCGATCTGCTCGGTCAGCGCGCCCTCCACGCCGCTCGCCTTCAGCGCGAGCGCGAGGGCGACGTAGCCGCCGGTGATCGCCGCGCAGCGCGTGCCGCCGTCGGCGGTGAGGACGTCGCAGTCGATCCACACCGTCCGCTCCCCGAGCTTCTCGAAGTCGAGCGCCTGGCGCAGGGAGCGCCCGATCAGGCGCTGGATCTCGACGGTGCGGCCGTCGGGGCGGCCCTTGCTGACGTCGCGCTGCTTGCGCTGGCCGGTGGACGCGGGGAGCATCCCGTACTCGGCGGTGACCCAGCCGGTGCCGCGGCCCTCCATCCAGCGCGGGACGGACTCCTCGACGCTCGCCGTGCAGATCACGCGCGTCTCGCCCTGCTCGATCAGGGCGGAGCCGGTCGCGCTGGGGACGAAGCCGGTCTTGATCGCCGTCGGGCGGATCCGGTCGTCCGGCCGCGTCCTCATGCCGCCACCCCGAGCTCGACGCGCGCGACGTCGTCGAGCGGCATCTGGAGGAAGCGCGTGCCGAGCGCCCTGAACTCGTCGGGGTCCCCCGTCGTCAGGAAGCGGTAGTCCCCCTCGGCCGTGTTCGCGCTGGCGAGCGACCGCGAGCTGAGCGCGTGCTCGACCTGGCGGGCCAGCGCCTCGCCGCTCGTGACGATGGTGACGCCGCGGCCGAGGTGGCGCTGGAGCAGCGGGCGCACGAGCGGGTAGTGCGTGCAGCCGAGGATCACGGTGTCGACGCCCGCCTCGCGCAGCGGGGCACAGTACGCCTTCACCGTCTCGACCACGCCGTCGTCGAAGGGGAAGCCGCGCTGGATGATCGGCGCGAGGTCCGGGCACGCGACGCTGGTGAGGTGCACGTAGGGGTCGACGGCCGCGATCGCGTGATCGTAGGCGCGGGCATTCACCGTCGCCGGCGTGGCGAGCAGGCCGATGCGCCCGTTGCGGGTCTGCGCGACCGCCTTCGCCGCCTCGGGCCTGACGACGGCGAGCACGTCCACGCCGAGCGTCGTCTCCATCATCCTCCGCTGCAGCGCGGGCAGCGCTGCGGCGGTGGCCGAGTTGCACGCGACGACCAGCAGCTTCGCCTTGCGCTGGAGGAGGACCTCGGCGATCTCGAGGCTGAACCGCTCGAGTTCCTCGACCGTCCGCTCGCCGTAGGGAAAGCGCGCGGTGTCGCCGAGGTAGACGAAGTCCTCGTGCGGGAGCGCGACCAGCAGCTCGTGCAGGACGGTGAGGCCGCCGACGCCGGAGTCGAAGACGGCGACGGGCCGCTCGGCGGGTGGGAGGTCGCGCGCCATGGGCCGCCCATGTTGGCAAACGGCCCGGCGCGGTCAGGCGAGCGCGGCGCGGATCGCGTCGGCCAGGATCGGTGCGCGGTGCGCGAACGTGTGCTGGCTCAGCGTGCGGCGCAGGCCGGCCGCGCCGATCCGCGCCGCCTCCGCCGGGTGCTCGAGCAGCCAGCGCGCGCGCTCGACGCAGTCCTCGGGCGACTCGTAGGCGACGACCTCGTGGTCGGGCTCGAAGAGCTCGGGCAGGTTGCGGCGGCGCTCGATCAGCTGGCACGTGCCCGCGCCGCCCGCCTCGAAGGTCCTGAGGTTCGCGATCGAGTGGGGGAAGATCTCGCTGTGGACGTTGAGCGTCACGGTCGAGCGGGCCAGCGTCTCGAACATCCGAAGGCCGTAGACCGGCGGGCGGAGGCGGTCGGCCGGGACCGGCGGCGGGGGCAGGCGCGGCGGGTGGCGCATCCTCGCCGCGGCGCGCAGGAAGGAGACGCCCTCGATCCTCGGGTCGCTGACGCGCGCCTTGCGCAGCGCGGTGACGGTCATGTACGAGGCGCGGCGGGCCAGCGCGCCCCGGCGGGTCGACCGCCACTCCGGGACGTTCGCGTAGACCTCGATCCCCGTGGTCGCCGCCAGCCGGCGGATCAGCCGCGACCGCGAGCCGTGCTGCGCGCGGTCGAGGACGTTGCCGGCGAACGAGAGCGGGATCGCCGGGCGGGCGTAGCGGTGCCGCATGCGATCGCGGACCGTGGGGTCGAAGGCGTGGTGCATGAGCGAGCACCGCAGGCCGGCGGCGCGGAACTGGTCCACCAGCTCGGGGACGCACGTGAGCACGTGGTCGGATCGCTTCAGCAGCGACTCGCGCTGGTTGGCCCCGCCGACCCACGCGATCACCGCGCGCAGTCCGGGGTTCTCGGCGCGGACGATGGCGAGCAGCCGCGGCGTCATCGCCTTGAAGCTCTGGAGGAAGAGGGCGTCGGGGGCGGCCTCCTTGATCTGCCGGCGCAGGATGTCCTCGCGCCACGCGGTCTCGTTGATCGAGAGCCCGCGCTCTCGCGCCCAGGCGCGCTGGAGCGGCTCGGCGTTGTGGAGGAGCTCGGTGACCTCGATCCCCTCCGCGGGGAGCGCCCGCCCCCACGCGCCGCCCCACCAGAAGCTGTCGTGGTCGAACGCCGCGCGCTGCTCCTCGTAGCTGCCGTCGCGCAGCTCGGGCCAGCGCCGGTAGAAGGTCTGCAGGTAGTGCGGATAGCCGTGCTTGACGACGACGAGCCTCATGCGCGGCGCCGACCATATGCGCAGCGCCGCGCCGAGGATCGCGCGTCAGCCCTTCTTCGGGGCGTCGCCCACGCCGTCGATGGCGTCCTTGAGCTTCTCGACGATCGTCTTGCCGATGTCGAAGTCCTTGCCGGCGCCGAACTTCACGACGGCGGCGAAGACGAGCGCGAGGAGCAGGATCAGCGCGACGTACTCGACGGTGCCCTGGCCGCGCTCGCGGTCGGGCGGGAGGGCGGCCAGGATCGCCGTGTGGATCCGGGCGAAGAGGCGGTAGTGCATGTTCGGGAGACCTCCGCGTGGGGCGGCGCCGCGTGCGTCGTCACGTCGGCGCCGGGTGGATGGGGACGCGGCCGATGCTCCGCCGGGACGGGTCACGGATCGAGACGGGAACGTTGCGGAAGGCGCGCGGGTGCGCGACGTGTTCGTCTCGCGCGGGACTAGACTCGATCCGATGCCACGCATCCCCCGCTTCGGCCGGGGCGAGCAGGACGCCCCGCCGGAGGCGCATGCCGCTGACCAGCAGGCGCAGCCGGAGACGCAGCAGCTGACGTCGGGCGACCCCCTCGCCGCGCCGGCACCCGCCGCCGACCCCGCGGCGCCGCCGTCGGACGCCCTCACCTCCGGCGATCCCCTGACCGGCGCGCCGGCCCCACCCGCGCCGCCGGCCGCGCCCGCCGAAGAGGTCGTCTCGCCGCCTCCGCCGGCCGCCGAAGAGGTCGTCTCGCCGCCTCCGCCGGCCGCCGAAGAGGTCCCTTCGGCGACGACGGATCCGGCCCCGTCGCCCGCGGGCGGTGAGGATCTCC
>DASVRH010000434.1:0-11646 GCA_036388715.1 Solirubrobacteraceae bacterium
ACAATCCGCACCTGCTCGTCGAGGCGTGGGCCCGGATCCCCACCGCCGTCACGGACGGCATGCGCCTCGTCGTGGTCGGCGGCGCCCCGTACGCCGACGACTACATCCGCCAGGTGCGCCGTGCCGGCGACCCGCGGGTGATCTTCCCCGGGTACGTCTTCGGGCGCGGCTACTGGGAGCTGCAGCGCCACGCCTACGTCTTCTGCGCGCCGACCGAGGTGGGCGGGACGCACCCAGTGATCCTCGAGGCCCTCGCGGCCGGCAACTGCGTGCTCGTCAACGACCACGCGCCGAACGTCGAGACCGTCGGCGACGCGGGGCTGACGTTCAGCGGCCGCGACGGCGTCCCGTCGCTGACCGCGCAGCTCGAGCGGCTGTTCGACGACACCGACCTGGTCGACGACTTCCGCCGCCGCGCCCGCGAGCGCGCGCGGCGCTACTCGTGGGACGCGGTGACCGACCAGTACGCGGCGCTGCTGCAGCGCGTCTGCGACCGCCACGGCCACGGCGCGCTGCCGCCGGAGCTCATCGACGTGCCCGCACCGGCACGGAGCGGCTCGTCAGCCGCTCCCACCGCAGCCTGACCGCCCCGCTGCCCGGCACGCGGACGCGCGCGGTGACGTAGCCCGCCCCGGCCGCGCCGCGCTTCGTCGTCAGCAGGCGCCAGCGCCGCGAGCCGCGGCGGCGGAACTCGACGCGGTAGCGCGGCCGGCTGTCGCTCGCCGCGGGCCGCGCGAGGCCCCACACGGTCATCCGCCGGCTGCGCTTGCGCCGCACCACGTGGATGGGGAAGCGGTAGCCGCGCAGCGACGGCTTGGCGCGCCCGGCGTTCGTGCGCAGCCCCGTCTGGAACGTGGACGTCACCGGGTCGCCGCCGTCGACGAGCAAAAACTGCGAGAGCGTGCGCACGCTCGCGTTACGCGAGGCGATGTACTCGGCCTCCGCGAGGTACGCGGCCTGCTTGGCCCACGAGACGCCGAAGCGATCGGGCGGGTTGGTCTGGTAGCCGTACTCGGTGAGGTAGAGCGGCAGCGAGCCGGGTCGGTTGTAGCGGCCCTTCAGCCGGCTGAGGTAGCTCTGGAGCTTGGGCAGGTTGCCCGTCGTCGCCCAGTCCTCCCACGACGGCTTGGTGCGGGGCGCGAAGATGAGCTCGTAGGGGTGGTGCGCGTACCCCGTCGCCTGGAAGAGGGCGGGGTGCTGCTCGGGGAAGGCGTTGACCGCGTCGCTCGTCGGGCAGTCGTGCTCGGTCGCGTCGCGCCCGCGCAGCAGCAAGAGGTTGTCGTCGACGCAGTACAGGCGGCGCAGGAAGCGCAGCGCGTCGATCGAGCGCGTCTCGCCCCGGTTCGTGCGCAGGCCCTTCGGCGCGGTCTCGCCGACGAGGATCGTGTGGTCGCCGTGGCCCGTGTTCTGCAGCGCTGTCCACGCGGCGTCGAGCAGGTTGCGGTACAGGCGGGGCGAGGCCTCCTCCCAGTCGTCGCCGCGCTTGACCCACTGCGGGCTCAGCCACGCGGCCTGGTTGGGCTCGTTGTAGATCGACCAGTAGTCGACGTCGGCGAACCTGCGCCCGACGGCGGTGACGAAGTCGCCGAACTCCTTGGGGTCGGGCGCGTAGACCTCGTCGATGTCGGCGCGCTCCGGCGTCCCCGTCGCCCAGTCGGGCGCGGGCGCGGTGACGTTGAAGTTCACGCCCATCCCGCGCTCGCGCGCCATGCGCACGACGCGCTCGTACTTGCTCCACGCGCCGGACGGGTACTCGTCCGGATCCGTCGCGTCGAAGGACGGCTTGCGGTCCTCGGTGTTGCCGGGGGCGATCGCGCGCCACGCGACGGTGATCCGCAGGCGGTCGACGCCGAGGCCGCGCAGCTCGTCGAGCGTGCGGGCGACCACGTCGTCGTCGCCGGGGTAGATCAGGTGGTCGTCGTCCTGGAACATCGCCTCCTGCCGCGTGTTGGCGAGCGCCGCCGGGCAGAGCAGGAGCGCGAGGAGGAGGACGAGCAGCGCGTATCGCATCACCCGCCCCGAACCCGCCGGGTGACGTCGAAGTAGCGCTGCGTGACGTCCCAGCTCTTCGGGTTGAGGTAGATCGCGACCTTCACGGCCTCGAGCGCGCCCTGCGGGTCGTTCTGCTCGAAGAGGCGGTGGTCGGTCAGCCGCATCCACGGCAGCCAGTTCGCGGGCTGCTCGCGCGCGGCCGTCTCCAGCGCGCGCTCGGCGGCCGCCTGGTCGCCGGCCGCCTGCTCGATCGCCGCGAGGTCGAAGAGGGGCTCGAGGCTCAGCGGGTTGCGGTCGCGCGCCGTCCGCGCGAGCTCGCGTGCCTTCGGGATGTCGCGGCGGTCCAGCGCGTCGATCGCCTGGTCCGACGCGTTGCTCGAGCGCAGCGGCTGCCACGCCGTCCACGCCGTGAGCAGCGCGAGGAGGACGACGGCGAGGGCGGGCGCGAGGCGCCGCGGCTCGCGCACGCGCGGCGGGCCCGCGGGCGCGGCGACCGCCGGCGGCCGGCTCCGCGCCGCGACCCACGCCGCGCAGGTCAGGCCGATCACCGCCGTGCCGGGGATGGCCCACGTCCAGTCGATCGAGGCGTGGGCGCCGAAGATCACGGCGGTCGCGGTGAGGGTGACGAGGCCGGCGCGCTCCGGCTCGCGCGCGCCGCGGATGGCCGCGCGGGCGGCGAGCACGAACGCGAGCAGCAGCGCGACGCTGATCCCCAGGCCGAGCAGGCCGAGCTCGGCCATCGTCTCGGGGACGTAGCCGTGCGCGTGGCGGACGTCGAGGAGGTCCTGGCGGTACTTCGGGCGCGCGGTGGCGTAGCCCGCGGCGCCGAGGCCGGTGAGCGGGTCGTCGCTCCACATCTGGAACGCCTCGTCCCAGTAGCGCGAGCGCACGCTGCCGGTGGCGGTCAGGCGGCTCGGGTCGTTCGCGGGGCCGACGGCGCTCGTGTCGGTGAGCGACTTCCAGGCGTTCTCGACGCTGCCCGTCAGTCCCTCGTCGGTCGTGGCCAGCGCGGCGGCGGCGATCGCCGGGCTGAGGGCGACGGCGACGACCAGCGCGACGCCCCAGCGGCGCCGCCCGCCGGCGCGCAGCGGCTTGGCGTCGGCGACGAACCCCGCCGCCAGGCCGGCGACGTAGAGCAGCGCGACGACGAAGAGGACGAGGATCAGCAGCTCGTGGCCGGCGACGGAGCGCTCGTCGAGGGCGGCGCGGTCGGTCGAGAGCGCGTCCTGGCCGAACGACCACAGCGCGATCATCGCGGCGCCCGCCGCGCTCACGAGCAGGACGGTCGCGCCGCGCAGGCGCAGCGGCACGAGCGCGAACCAGACGATCGCTCCCGCCACCGCGGCGAGCAGCGCGCCGCGCGAGTAGGCCATGAGCGTGACGCTGAGGCAGATCCCGAGCGCGGGGAAGGCGAGCGCGTTGACGAGCGGGTCGCCCTCGCGGCGCGCGCCGAGCCACAGCGCGGCGGGGACGGAGAGCGCGCCCATCAGGCCGATCGCGTTCCAATAGCCGAACGGCGCGCGCAGGCGCGAGAAGAGCTCGAACTCGTTCAGCCACTCGGGGAAGAGCTTCGTCAGCAGCGCGTACGCGCAGACGGCGGTCGTGGCGAGCAGCACCCCGCCGACGACGCTCGTCCAGCGGTGCGGCGCGACGTGCGCGAGGGCCAGGAAGCCGGCGAACGCGAAGGCGTAGGCGAAGAGGCGGTTGGCCTCGAGCCACGCGTCGGACGGGTTGACGGCCCAGCTGATGGACAGGCCGGCGAGCGCGGCCAGCGCGGCGATCAGCGCGAGGACGATCCCGCCGCGGACCCTCGTGCCCTCGGGCGCGGCGAGGATGGCCAGCGCGGTGGCGACGCCGCCGACCAGGATGAGCAGCAGCTCGACCCGGGTCATCGACGCCAGCGACTGGCCGCCGCCCGCGCCGAACGACACGGCGGCGAGCAGCGCGCCGATGGCGAGCGTCGTCAGCGGGCCGCCGGGCGGCCGCCAGCCCACCCGCACCCTCGTCCTGGTCGCGGGTGCGGCGACGGGGCGCCCTGTCGCGCGCAGCTCAGCCGAGCCGACGGCGGACAAGGTCCCAGATGCGCGGGGCCGTGGTCGCGAGGATCGCCGTGCCCGTCAGGACGAGCAGGACGATGACGGAGAAGGGAAGGTCGGCGCCGCTGTCGCCCGGCGCCACGCCGGCGACCTTCACGGGCCGGTTCACGCCCTCGCGGGCGCGGTCCAGCTCCTCGCGCTCCTGCGGCTGGGCGATGCCGCGCGGGTCGATCGGCTTGCCGTCCGGGCCGAGGGGCAGGCCGCCCTCGCCGGCGGGCAGCGCGCCGTAGTCGTCGTTGTCCTCGTGCGTCGAGCCCGGGCCGGCGCCGCCGCCGCCGCGCTGGTTGTCGCGCGCGGCGCGGATCAGCTCGCGGCAGTTCGTGTACTCGTCGAGGTCGGCCGGCATGTCCTTGAGCGCCTGGCGCAGGTCGCCCTTGGTGTGACGCTTGTCGAGGCGGCCGTCCTGGCAGTCGTCGTAGATCGCGTCGACGCTCGCGCCGGCGGTGGCCGGCACGGCGAGCAGGGCGATCAGCGCTGTCAGCACGAGTCGTCTCATCGTTCTTCCTACGAGCGCAGGGCGCTCTCCACGGCCCCTGCCATCCCGGCCGCCCATGCCTCGGGCGTGAAGGCGGCCACGTCGCGCCCGGCGTTCGTGCCGAGCGTCCTTCGGAGGGTATCGTCCTCCGCCGTCCGGCGGATCGCCGCGGCCAGCGCTTCCGCGTCGTTTGCAGGGACGATCAGCCCGTTGCGCTCGTGGCGCACGAGCCCTCCGGCGGCGGCGCCGACGGCGTCGGTGGCGATGACGGGGACGTGCTGGTGCATGGCTTCGTTGGCGACGAGGCCCCAGGGCTCGCGGAAGGTCCGCGTGGCGATCGAGGGCATCACCAGAACGCTCGCGGCGGCGAGGAAGTTGCGGACCTCCTCGGGCGTCACCGCTCCCGTGTCGCCACCGGGCCCGACGACCACGAGCTCGCCGTCGACGCCGGCCCGCCGCCAGGCGTCGCGCAGCACGTCGATCCCCTTCTCGGCGACCGCACGGCCGACGAAGACGGCGCGGAAGCCCTCCTCGCGCCGCTCTCCCTCCGACCACCACGCGCCGTCGACGGCCTGCGGCGCGACGTGGACGTTCCGCGCGCCGCGCGCGCCGACGTAGGCGCTGACGTGCTCGCCGTAGGTGGCGACGGCGTCGGCGTGGCGGTAGAGGTGGCGCATGAGCGCGTAGCTGGCGACGTGCGCGGGGGAGACCGGGTGCGCCCAGAACGCGGTCCACAGCACGAACGGGACCTTCGCCCTGCGCGCGGCGAGGTAGGCAGCGGGCAGCGCGACACGCCCACTGGTGCCGGCGACGACGGCGCGGGCCCGCTCGGCGAGCTTCCCGACCTCGCGCTCGGCGACGTCGACGACCGGCACGCCCGGGTCCTCGACGCCGCGGGTCGCGTGCAGGCGGGCGCCGGGGAAGCGCGCTACGAGGAGCCCCTCGCGCTCGTGCAGCGCGCGGAACGAGGCGACGCGGTCCTGCGGGATCTCGCCGTGGACGAGCAGGATCGGGCGGTCGCTCACCGCAGCGCCTCCTCGTACGCGGCGACGGTCGCCGCGCCGCAGCGCTCCCAGGTGAAGTGCCGCGCCACCGTCCGCCGCGCCTTGGCGCCGAGGTTCGGCGCGGCGAGGCACTCCTCGATCGCGGCCCGCAGCGCGCCGACGTCGCCGGGCGGCACGAGCCGCATCCCCTCGCCCGCGGCGGCGATCTCCTCCGGCCCCGGCTCGCCGGCGCAGCCGATGGCGGGCAGGCCGGCGGCCATCGCCTCGAC
The DNA here is from genome assembly GCA_036388715.1 of Solirubrobacteraceae bacterium. Classification (GTDB taxonomy): domain Bacteria; phylum Actinomycetota; class Thermoleophilia; order Solirubrobacterales; family Solirubrobacteraceae; genus CADCVT01. Next base: position 5,837 of record DASVRH010000434.1, read on the forward strand.
GTAGGCGACGCCGAACGCCTCGTCGACCGACGGCATCGCGAACACGCCGCGGCGCCGCGCGACCTCGAGCGCCTCCGCGTGCTCGAGCTGCCCGTGGAAGGTCACCGCCGCCCCCGTCTCGCGCGCCAGCCGCTCGAGCGCCGCGCGCTCCGGGCCGTCGCCGACGACGTCGTACGTGACGCCCTCGGGCAGCGCGCGGATGACGTCGGCGTGGCGCTTGCGCGCGACGAGGTGGCCCACCGTCACCACGCCCGTCCCCGCGACCACCGTGTCGGGGACGTCGGTGCCGAGGTGCACGACGCGCACGTCGCGCGCGCCCACCGAGCGCGCCCGCTCCGCGACCCCCGCGCTGTTCGCGAGCACCAGCCGCGACGCGCCGAACGCGCGCTCGACGCCCGCGGGCCACCGCTCGTGCGTGAAGAAGACGTCGCCGCCGTGGACGGACACGACGAGCGGCGTGCCCCGCCCCACCCCCTTGCCCGCCGCGCCGGCCCTCACCACCGCGTCCCCTCCCGGGACGGCGTTGTGCGCGTGCACGAGGTCGAAGTCGTGCCTCCTCATCGCGCGCGCCAGCGGCCTCGCGGCCCACCTTCCCCACGACCCGTAGGAGCGCGACCGCGGCGGCGAGACGAAGGGCACGTACTCGACCGGCAGCCCGTCGAGCTCGGCGCGCCGGGGCTGGCGCAACTTCCTCGCGAGGGAGCGCGGCGTGAAGTCGGCCTTCGGCGGCACGAGCCGGTGCAGCACGAACACGCGCACGTCGGCCCCGGCGTCGCGCGCGGCCAGCGCCTGGCGGTGCGCCCAGACGCCGAGGACCGGGTCCTCGGCCCGGGGGTAGAACTCGGCGACGACGGCGACCCTCACCGGTGGGTCCGCAGCGTCCGGGCCTCGGCGCGCGTGACGTACGGCCGGCCGGCGAGGAACGCGCGCGCCTCGGCGATCGCCTCGTCGTGGCCGTACGCGTGCGCGGCGGGCGTGGCGTGGAGGATCGGCGTGGCGTCGACGATCCCGATCGGCCAGCCCCGGTCGCGCGCGACCGCCGACCAGTGGGCGTCGAGCCCCCAGCCCATGCGGAGGTCGGGGAAGGGCAGGAGCACGTCGAAGGTGTCGCGGTGAAACGCCGTCACCGGCCCGATCTCCACGAACCCCGTCTCCCGCGCGACCGACGCCGGCCGGCGCCGCGTCACCGGCCACGCGGCGTGCGACGCCAGCCGGTGCGCCGGCTGCGCGAGCTTCAGCCCGAGCCCCTCCGCGATCGCCAGGAACCGGTCGAGGAACCCGCGCGGGAGGACCACGTCGTCGTCGACCACCAGCAGCCAGTCGAACCCCGAGGCGAGTCCCTCCCCGTCGCCCCCCGAAGCGAGGCCCTCCGCGTCGCCCCCCGACGAGGATCCCTCCGGGCCGGCCCCCGAAGGGGATCGTCCGGGGCCGAGCAGCCGGTTGAGGTTCTCGAACTTGCCCCTCTCCTCGACGTCGCTCGTCCGGACCTCGAGGTCGTGCGACGAGCGCCGCAGCTCCGCCTCGATCGCGGGCCAGCGGCTGCGGGGCCGGGCGACGGAGAGGACGAGGACGCGCCGGCGGTCGGAGTGGGCGGGGCCGCGGCGCCACGCGACGTCGAGCACGGCGTCGGCCGCGGCGCGTAGCCCGGCCCGGCGGCCGCCGACGGTGCCGCTCGCGCCGGAGAGGAAGTCGTCGCCGCCGGACGGGGCCGGGCGCAGCGCCTCCTCGAGCCGGCCGATCGAATGCGCGGTGAAGATCGGGCCGTTCGCGCAGCGGAACCGGGGCCCGTGCAGGACGGACCCGCCCAGCACCCGCAGCTCGGCGGCGAGGGAGGGGGCCGAGCCCTTCGCGACGTCCTCCCGCCGCGCGGCGCGCCCGCGGAACCGCGCGGCGCGGGCCAGCGACGACACGCGCGCGTCCTCTCCGGCCCGGCGGTGGTCGAGGGCCGCGCCCGGCAGCCAGCGGATCCGCCCGCCGGCCGCGAGCAACCGCGCCTCCCACTCCTGCTCGTCGCCGTAGAGCCCGAGCGACTCGTCGAACGGCCCGACCGCCTCGACCGCCGAGCGCCGGACGCAGAGATTGGCGCCCCACGCGTGCGGCGCGTCGCGCTCCGCCGGGCCGAGGTCGAGCGACGTGACCGGCGCCCCTTCGCGCCCGCAGAAGCGCGGCGCGTAGCCCTCGAAGACCGCGTGCACCGGCCCGGTGAGGCAGCCGTGGTCCGGGTTGCGCGCGGCGCCGTCGAGCAGCGCGGCGAGCCAGCCGGGACGCACGCGCACGTCGTCGTCGACGAAGCACACGAGCTCGGCCTTCGTCTCCGCGAGGCCGGTGTTGCGCGCGGCGTTCAGCCCGCGCGACTCCCGGTGCGCGACGTAGCGCGCGCCGTGCCGCGCGGCGACCGCCCGCGTCGCGACGCCGGGCCCGTCGTCGACGACGAGCACCTCGGCGCCGGCCTCGCGCGCCTGCGCGCACAGGCTGCGCAGCGCGACGTCCAGGTACGCCGCACGGTCCTTCGTCGGAACCACGATCGCCGCTTCCACGCCGCCGCAGCTTAGGGTTGCCGGTCCCGGTGATCCTCTTCCTGCACAACCGCTACCGCACCACGGGCGGCGAGGAGCGCGCGGTCGACGACCTCGCCTGGCTGGTCCGCGAGCACCTGGACGAGGACGTCGAGGTGCTCGCCCGCGACTCCGCGGCGCTCGGCCGCGCCCGCGCCGCGCGGGGCCTGCTGCGCGGCGGGCTGGACGAGGGCGACGTCGCCGCGGCGGTGAGGCGGACCGGCGCGCGGGTCGTGCACGCCCACAACCTCCTGCCGCAGTTCGGCTGGCGCGCGCTGGCCGCCGCGAGGGAGGCCGGCGCGCGGACGGTCCTGCACCTCCACAACTACCGGCTCGTCTGCGCCGTCGGCACCTGCTTCACGAAGGACGGCGACTGCACCCGCTGCCACGGCCGCGACACGTGGCCCGGCGTGCGGCTCAACTGCCGCGGGACGGGGCCGGAGGCGGCGGTCTACGGCGTCGCCCTCGCCCGCCACCAGGCCGCGATGACCGGCCACGCGGACGCGGTCGTCGTGCCGAGCGCGTTCGCCGAGCGGCGGCTGAGGGAGCTGGGCGCGCCGCTGCCGGCCGAGGTCCACGTCGTGCCGCACGTGGTGCGCGCGGAGGAGGGGCGCGCGTCGGGGGCGGAGGGGCGCGCCTCGGGGGCGGAGGGGCGCGGCCCGGGCGGCGAGCGGCGCGACGGCGGCCCCGCCCTCGTCGCCTCGCGGCTCGCCCGCGAGAAGGGCGTCGACGTCGCCATCGAAGCGTGCCGGATCGCTGGCATCCCGCTCGTCGTCGCCGGCGACGGCCCGCTGCGCGCCGACCTCGAGCGCCGGGCCGACGGCGCCGACGTCCGCTTCGCCGGCCGCGTCAGCGACGACGAGCTGCGCTCCCTCAGAGCCGAGGCCTCGCTCGCCATCGTCCCGTCCCGCTCGGCCGAGACGTTCGGCCTGGCCGCCGCCGAGGCGATGGCGGCCGGCCTGCCGGTCGTGGCCACGGACATCGGCGCGCTGCCCGAGCTGCTGCCCGCCGAGCAGCTCGCCCCGCCCGGGGACGCCGCGGCGCTCGCCGCCCTCGCGACGACCCTGCGCGGCGACCGCGCGGCGGGGGAGCGGGGACGGGAGAAGGTCCGCCGGGTCGCCTCCCCCGACGCGGTCGCGCCCCGGCTCCGCGCCGTCTACGACGACCACTAGGTTTCCCGCGGTGACGGAGCCGATCCTCGAGGTGCGCGGCCTGCGCCGCAGCTTCGGCACGCGCGAGGTGCTGACCGGCGTCGACCTCGAGATCGGCCCCGGCGAGCGCGTCGCGCTGCGCGGGCCCAACGGCTCGGGCAAGAGCACGCTGCTGCGCTGCGTCCTGGGCGCGCTCACGCCGACGGCCGGCGAGGTCCGCGTCGACGGCAACGTGGCGGGCACCATCGCCGCGCGCCGGCTCGTCGGCGCGACGTTCTCCCAGGACCGCTCCTTCTACCTGCGCCTCAGCGGCCGCGAGAACCTGCGCTTCTTCGCGCGCCTGCGCCTGCGCGACGCCAGGCGCGCCGACGAGGAGGTGGAGCGCCTCGGCGAGGAGCTCGAGCTCGACCGCGTCCTCGCCCAGCGCGTCGACCGCTGCTCGACCGGGATGGTCCAGCAGCTCGGGTTCGCCCGCGCGCTGCTCGCCGAGCCGCGCCTGCTGATCCTCGACGAGCCGACGCGCTCGCTCGACGATGCCGCGGTCGGCCGGCTGTGGGGAGCGCTCGACCGGCGCCCCGAGACGGCGGTCCTCTTCGCCACCCACCGCGTCGAAGACGTCGCCCGCTGTCAGTCGGAACGTGTCCTCGCTCAGTCGTGAGACCCCGGCGGCCGTCGCCGCCGTCATGCGCCGCGACTGGCTCATCGCCCGCTCGTACCGCACGGCCTACGTCCTCACCTTCGGCAGCGCGATCTTCAACGTGCTGGCGTACTACTTCATCTCCGAGACCTTCGACGGCGGCGCCGGCGCGCAGCTCGACGGCGCGCCCTCGTACTTCGCGTTCGCGCTCGTGGGGATCGTGATCACGACGACCGTCCAGTCCGCCGCGCTGGCCGTCGCCCGCCGCCTGCGCGAGGAGCAGCTCACGGGCACGCTCGAGGCGGTCGCCGGGCAGCCGCTGCGCGACGCCGAGCTCGCCGTCGGCCTCGCGGGCTACCCGTTCGTCCTCAGCGGGCTGCGCACGATCGCCTACATGCTCGTCGCCGGCCTGCTGTTCGGCGTCAGCTTCGCCGAGACCGACTGGGTCGGGTTCGTCGTGATCATCTTCACCACGACGGCGTTCGTCCTCGGGCTCGGCCTGCTCATCGCGGCGCTCGTGCTGCTGGTCAAGCGGGCCGAGTCGCTGGCCGGCCTGGCGACGTTCGGCCTCGCCTTCCTCGGCGGCGCGTTCTTCCCCGTCGAGGCGTTCCCGTCGTGGCTCGAGGCGATCGCGCGCCTGGCGCCGACGCGGCTGGCGTACGACGGCACGCGCGAGGCGCTCTACACCGGCGAGGGCTGGGGCTCAGACGCCGCGATCCTGCTGGCCATCGCGGCCGTCGCGGTCCCGGTCGGGATCTGGGCGTTCGACCGCGCCCTGCGCAGGCAGCGCAGGCGCGGGACGCTCGGCGAGTACTAGCTCAGCAGGGGCTGGCTTCGCCGAAGAAGCCGCCGATGACGGGCTCCTCGGTGCAACCCTCGCCGCCGAGCGTCAGCTCGTTGACCGAGCCGAGCACCGTCAGCCGCGGGGCGGCGTACGGCATGCGCCCGGCTGCTTCCGTGCCGGCGAACGTCTGCTTCGTCTTGTCCTCGAACACCACTGACTCCTCATTCCGTGGGGGGAAGGCCGGTCCATGGTCCCATGGTCCGGCCCATCGTGCAATCCGACATCAGCCGATCGTGCCCTCGTCGCCCGCGGCCGGTCCGGGCTGCTTCAGGTCGCTCGGGGGCGCCGGCGGCGGGTCGGCCTTCGGCCGCGCCGGCGCGTTGACCTCCGCCGGCCCCGCGACGTGCCCCCGCGTCGAGCGGCGGTTGCGCTCCGCGCGCATCCGGGTGCGCTGCCTCGCGGCGTCCTGCCGGCGCTCCCGCCGGGCGGCGGCGGCCCGCCGCCGCGCCCGCTCCGCCGAGGCCCGCCGCGCCGCCCGCGCCCGCTTGCGCTCGGGCGCCCCGTCGCGGGCCACGTCGTCCGCGCCGTCGGCCTGCGCGGCCGGCCGCACCGACGGCTCGGCCGCCGGGACGGTCACCGCCGGTGGCCGGGCCTGCTCCTCCTCGTCGCCGCACGCGGCGACG
>DASVRH010000435.1:0-1620 GCA_036388715.1 Solirubrobacteraceae bacterium
CCCTCGACGAGCCTGCCGTCGAGGATCGCCTTCGTCAGCTCCTTCTCCAGCGTCCGCCGGATGTGGCGCTGCAGCGGCCGGGCTCCGTACTGCTCGTCGAAGCCCTCGCGGCCGAGCTGCGCCACGAGCTCGTCGCTCGCCGTCAGCCGGATCCCGCGCTCGACGAACAGCCGGTCGGCGACCCGCTGGACCATCAGCCCGGCGATGCTCTCGACCTGCTCGGCCGTCAGCGACGCGAACGTCACGATCTCGTCGATGCGGTTCACGAACTCGGGCAGGAACGCGGACTTCGCGGCGTCGAGCATCCGCTCGGAGGTGTCGGCCGGGTCGCTCGACGTGAAGCCGATCCCGCGCTTCGCCTTGCCGGCGCCGAGGTTCGACGTCATCACGACGACCGTGTTGCTGAAGTCGACCGTGCGGCCCTCGCCGTCGGTCAGCCGCCCGTCGTCCATCAGCTGCAGCAGGACGTTCCACACCTCGGGGTGCGCCTTCTCGATCTCGTCCAGCAGCACGACGCTGTACGGCCGCCGCCGCACCGGCTCGGTCAGCTGGCCGCCGTCGCCGTACCCGACGTAGCCGGGGGGCGACCCGATCAGCCGCGCGACCGTGTGCGGCTCGCGGAACTCGGACATGTCGATCCGCACGAGCGCCTTCTCGGACGCGAACAGCCGCGACGCGAGCGCCTTCACGAGCTCGGTCTTGCCGACGCCCGTCGGCCCGAGGAACAGGAACGACCCCAGCGGCCGGTCGCCCTCGCTCAGCCCGACCCGCGCGCGGCGGATCGTGTCGGCGACGATGCCGACCGCCTCGTCCTGGCCGACCACCCGCTCGTGCAGGTCGTCCTCCAGCTCGACGAGCCGCTCGAGCTCGCCGGCGACGAGCTCGCCGACCGGGATCCCGGTCCGCGCGGCCACGACGTCCGCGATCTCCTGCTCGCCGACGGCGGTGGGCGCCGCGACGGGCTCGGACTCGGAGCTCGGGTCGAGCGCCTCGATCCGGGCCTTCAGCTCGGCCGCCCGCTCGTAGTCCTCCGCCTCCACGGCCGCGTCCTTCTCGGCCTCCAGCTGCGCCCGCTCGCTCGGGCGGAACGACAGCTTCACGCGCGCGGCCGCCTGGTCGACCAGGTCGATCGCCTTGTCGGGCAGGTGGTACTCGGTGACGTAGCGGTCCGACAGGCGCGCGGCGGCGACGAGCGCGTCGTCGCCGATCGCGACGCCGTGGTGCTCCTCGTACCCGGCCCGCAGCCCGCGGAGGATCTCGACGGTCTCGTCGACCGACGGCTCGTCCACGGTCACGGCGGAGAACCGCCGCGCGAGCGCGCTGTCGCGCTCGATCTTGCGGTACTCGGCCAGCGTGGTGGCACCGATCATCCGCAGCTCGCCGCGGGCGAGCAGCGGCTTGAGGATGTTCGCGGCGTCCATGGCGCCCTCGGCGTTGCCGGCACCGAGGATCGTGTGCAGCTCGTCGACGAACAGCACGACCTTGCCGTCGCTGTCCGCGACCTCCTGCAGCGCGCCCTTGAGCCGCTGCTCGAACTGCCCGCGGTACTGGGCACCGGCGACCATGCCGCTCAGGTCGAGCGACACGAGGCGGACGCCGTGCAGGCTCTCCGGCACGTCG
>DASVRH010000436.1:0-7015 GCA_036388715.1 Solirubrobacteraceae bacterium
GGACGACGTCGAGAACGCGGAGAAGCGCGTGAAGGCCAACCGCTCCGACGCGGCGGCGTGGGCCGAGCTGGCCGAGGCCAAGGCCAACCTCGCCAACCAGAGCGACGGCGTCGACGAGAACACGGGCCTCTACGGCGGCGAGTCGCGCCGGATCGCGCTCGACGCCACGCGCGCGTGGGACCAGCACGTCAAGCTGGCCGGCAAGAAGCCCGACGACGGGATCGCGCGGGTGATCGTCAACACCTACGACAGCCTCGGCGACCCCAAGAAGGCGTTCGACACCTGGAACACCGTGGTCGACGCCAAGGAGAAGCCGACCTCCGACGACTTCTCGTTCCTCGCCGAGCTCGCGATCCTCACCGGCGACCCGTCGCTGAACCGGATCGCCGATCGCTCCATCGCCCGCACGCTCGAGCTGGCGAAGGAGGAGGGCGACTCGAAGGACCGCATCGCGGAGATCAAGCAGGGCTTCGACCAGCTCAAGGCGCAGGTCGCCTCGCAGCAGGCCGCGCAGGCCCAGCAGGGCGGCGGAGCGGGCACCCCGCAGACGCCCGTCCAGCCGTAGCCCGGCGCTATCCTTCCGCGCCGCGCCCCTGTAGCTCAACTGGCAGAGCAGCGGACTCTTAATCCGAAGGTTGAAGGTTCGATTCCTTCCGGGGGCACTGTGCTGAGCGCGCGTACCTTCACGCTCCGCCCCTCCGACTTCGGCAAGGTCGCCGAGGTGACCGACGAGTCCGGCGCTCCGCTGGCGGCGCTGCGCAACGGCTATCTGACGACGGTCGACGGGACGCACCTCGTCGGCGTCGCGGTCCACGAGCCGTCGGGCTTCAGGCGCGACCGCGTGACCGACGTGGCGCTCGGCGTGGGCGACGGCCAGGGCCGGCCGGCCGGCGGCGCGAACATCGTGAAGTACGGGTTCGGCCCGCGCGCGCGGAAGCTGACGCTGGCCCTCCGTGGCGCCGACGGCGTGGAGCGGGGGCGGATCGAGCCGGCCGACGACCGCGGCCTCGAGCTGGTCGCGACCTACGACGGGGCGGAGGCGGCGCGGGTCTCGATCGAGGAGGTCAAGGCCGGCTTCCTGCGCAAGGACCGCATCTACACCGTCCGCCTGGCGACCGAGCCCGACGTCCTCCTGCTCGGCTCGATCATCGGCTTCGACGCGCTCCTGCACGCCGCACAGGGCGTCTCGATGCGCGACTGACAGACCTCTCGCGACAGGTCCACGACGCGCCCGATTGCTCAAGATCGGCGGTGATCCGCCGATTCGCGAGTGCACTATGGAATCGCTCGGAGCAGCGCTGGACGCAAGTCTGCGCGCCGGTGGCATCGACCCGCCGGGCGAGCATCCCGGCCTGGATGCTCCCGTGCGGCCCGAGGAGCTGACCGGGATCGAGCTGCTGGCCGGGCTGCCGTGGCCCGCGCTCCGCGAGCTGGCCGGCCACGCCCGCCGCCGCGGGTTCCGCCCCGGCGAGATCGTCTTCCGCGAGGGCGAGCCGGGCAACTCCATGCACGTCGTCACGCGCGGCCAGCTCTCCGTCGTGCGCCCCAGCCGCGACCCGGGCCTCGTCCTCCAGCGCCTCTTCCGCGGCGACGTCTTCGGCGAAGTCGGCGTCCTGAACGCCGCGCCGCGCCTGGCCTCCATCGTCGCCATCGACCGCTCCGAGACCGTCGAGGTCCGCAAGGAGGACCTCGACCGCGTCCTCGACGCCGACCCCAAGGCCATGCGCCAGATGCTGGGCACGCTCGCCTTCAGCCTCACGCTGGCCAAGGAGGAGCTGGCCCGCCACAACTCCAAGCTCGAGTCGAAGGTCCGCGAGCGCACGGCCGACCTGCGCGAGTCGCAGCTCGAGCTGGTGCGGCGGCTCGCCCACGCGGCGGAGTCGCGCGACGACTCGACCGGCATCCACATCACCCGCATGAGCCGCATGTGCGGCCAGCTCGCCCTCGACGCCGGGATGAGCCAGGACGAGGCCGACCAGATCATGCACGCCTCCTCGATGCACGACATCGGGAAGATCGCGATCCCCGACCGGGTGCTCCTCAAGGCCGGCCCGCTGGGCCCGGACGAGTGGGAGGTCATGAAGAGCCACACGACCGTCGGCGCGCAGCTGCTCGCCGGGTCGCGGTCGCCCGTCGTGCGGATGGCCGAGGTCATCGCGCGCACGCACCACGAGAAGTGGGACGGGACCGGCTACCCCGAGGGCCTGCGCGGCGAGGAGATCCCGCTCGTGGCCCGCATGGTCGCCGTCTGCGACGTCTTCGACGCGCTCGTGTCCGACCGCCCGTACAAGGCGGCCTGGCTCGTGGAGGACGCGCTCCGCGAGATCGAGAGCATCGCGGGGACGCACCTCGACCCCGAGCTGGCCAAGCTCTTCGTCGAGCGCCGGCCGGACCTCCGCGCGGGCGAGTAGATGCGCAGGCGCCTCGGCGTCGTCGTCGCCGCCCTGGTCGCCGTCGGGCTGGCCTTCGCGGTGTCGGCGAGCGGCGTGACCGACCGGCTGGAGGGCCTCGCGCAGGACAAGCGCTTCGTGCTGCGCGGCGCCGAGCCCGCCCCCGACGTCGCCGTCGTCGCGATCGACGCCGCCGACATCACCGCCCTGAACCGCTGGCCGATCGACCGGCGCTGGCACGCGCGCGCCATCGACGCGCTGCGCCGCGCGGGCGCGCGGGCGATCGCCTACGACATCCAGTTCACCGAGCCGAGCCCGAGGGAGGCCTCGGACGTCGCGCTCTACGACGCCGTCGCCCGCGCGCGCGGGACGGTGCTCTCCACGACGGAGGTCCTCGAGGACGGCGACACGCGCGTGCTCGGCGGCCGCCGGCTGCTGAAGCCCGCCGGCGCGCGCGCGGCGAACACGAACACGCCGGTCGACGTCGGCGCGGTCGTGCGGCGCACGTTCTTCTCGATCGACGGCCTGGAGACGTTCGCCGTCGCGGCGGCGGAGGCGGCGACCGGGAAGCAGGTCGAGCGGTTCGACAGCGCGCTGATCGACTACCACGGGCCTCCGGGCACCGTGCCGACGTACCGGTTCATCGACCTCGTGAAGGGCCGCATCGACCCGGCGAGGCTGCGGGGGAGGGTCGTCGTCGTCGGCGCCTCGGCGCCGTCGCTGCAGGACCTCCATCCCGTCCCGACGATCGACGACGGCCTCATGCCGGGGCCCGAGGTGCAGGCGAACGCGATCTCCACCGTCCTGCGCGGCTTCCCGCTGCGCGACGCGCCGTGGTGGCTCGACGTCCTCGCCGTGGTGCTGCTCTCGCTCGTCGTGCCGCTCGTCTCCCTGCGCCTGCGCGCGCGCTGGTCGATCGTCGTCGGCGTCCTGACCCTCGCCGCCTGGCTCGTCTTCGCCCAGGCGGCGTTCGACCGCGGGACCGTCGTCGCGGTCGTCCCGCCGATCGTCGCGCTCATCGTCGGCGGCGTCGGCGCGCTGGGCGCCGCGGCGCTGCTGGCCGCGCGCGATCGCCGGCGCATGCGCTTCCTCTTCGGCCGCTTTGTCCCCGAGCCGGTCGTCGACGAGCTGCTCGCCCGCGAGGACGGCGCGGCGGGGATCGCCGTGCGGCAGGAGTCCACGGTGCTCTTCTGCGACCTGCGCGGGTTCACGACGTTCGCCGAGAGCGCCGAGCCCGAGCGCGTGATCGAGGTCCTGAACACGTACCTCGGCGAGATGACCGAGGCGATCCTCGGCCACCACGGCACCGTCGTCTCCTACCTCGGCGACGGGATCATGGCCGTCTTCGGCTCGCCGGTGGAGCGGGCCGACCACGCGATCCAGGGCCTCGCCGCCGCGGAGGAGCTGCTGGCCGTGCGCCTCCCGCGCCTCAACGCGTGGCTGGCCGAGCGCGACCTGCCGCCGTTCCGGCTCGGCGTCGGCCTGAACAGCGGCGCCGTCATGTCCGGCACCGTCGGCTCGGAGCGGCGAATGGAGTACGCGGCGGTCGGCGACACGACCAACGTCGCCGCGCGCCTGCAGGCCGCCACGAAGGGCACGCCGCACGAGCTGTTCGTCAGCCAGACGACCTTCGACCTCCTCGACGAGCACTCGCGCGTGCGCCTCGCGCCGGCGGGCGACAAGGCGGTCGCCGGCCGCGGCCAGGCCGTCCCGGTCTACGCGCCACGCACCGAGCGGCAGCTCCGCGCGGCCTAGCCGACCTAGCCGGGCACGAGCGGGACGAAGCGGACGCCCCCGGCGTCGCGGCGGGTGACCGATCCGCGGGCATCTCGCCGCACGACGATCAGACGCTGCCCGACCGGGATGACGAGGCGGCCGCCGGGTGCGAGCTGGTCGACGAGCGCGGGCGGGACGTCGTCGCGCGCCGACGCGGCGACGTTGATCGCGTCGTAGGGCGCGGCGGGCGGGTGGCCGTGGGTGCCGTCGCCGACGACGAGCGTCACCCCGGCGATCCCCGCCGCGGCGAGGTTGGCGGCGGCGAAGGCCGAGAGCCCGGCGTCGCGCTCGATGCTCCACACGGTCGCGCCGAGCGTGGCGAGGAGCGCGGCGTGGTAGCCGGAGCCCGTCCCGACGTCGAGGACGCGCTCGCCCGGCCGCACGTCGAGCAGCTCGGCCATGTGGGCGACGACGAGCGGCTGGGAGATCGTCTGGCCGCCGCCGATCGGGAGCGCCTCGTTGGCCCACGCCGAGCGGCGTCGGTCCTCCGGCACGAAGCGGTCGCGCGGGACCGCGGCGATCGCGCCCAGCACGCGCTCGTCGGCGACGTTGCGGCGGAGCTCGGCGATGAGCCGCTCACGCGTCGGCGCCATGGTCCGAGCGTACCTCCCCCTAGACTCGCCGCCGATGCCCCTCGCCTGCCTCGACGGCACCGTGCTCGACGTCGCCGAGGCGCGCGTCCCGGTCACCGACGAGGGCCTGCTGCGCGGCGACGGGGTCTTCGAGGTGATGCGCCTCTACGGCGGCAGGCCGTTCGCGCTCGACGACCACCTCGCGCGGATGGAGCACTCCGCGCAGCGCCTCCGGCTGGAGGTGGACGTGGCGGCCGTGCGCAGGGACGTGGAGGCGTTGCTCGAGGCCAACGACGATGGCGACGCGCGGCTGCGCGTCGTCGTCACGCGCGGCGGCCGCAGGGTCCTGATGATCGAGGAGCAGAAGCCGAACCCGCCCTCCGTCGCGCTGGCCTGCGTCGAGTACGCGCCGCCCCGGATCCTCGACCAGGTCAAGTCGCTCTCGTACGCGGCGAACATGCTCGCCACCCGGATCGCGAAGGAGCGCGGGTGCGACGAGGCGCTGCTCGTCACGCCGCACGGACGCGTGCTCGAGGCGCCGACCTCGTCGCTCTTCTACGTGCTCGACGCGGAGCTCTTCACGCCGCCGCTCGACGACCACATCCTCGACTCCATCACTCGTCGCCACGTCATCGAGCTGACGGGCGCGCGCGAGCGGGTCACGCCGCGCGACGACGTGCGCCGCATGACCGAGGCGTTCCTCGCCTCGACCACGCGCGAGGTCCAGCCCGTCCACGCCATCGACGACCACGAGCTGGAGCGGGGCGGCCCCGTCACCCGCGAGGCGGCGCGGCTCCTCCGCGAGCGGATCGCGGAGGCCACCGGCACGTGAACGTCCTGACCGTCATTGGGAACCGGCCGCAGTTCGTCAAGGCGGCCGCCGTGTCGCGCCTGCTGCGCGAGCACGCGACCGAGACGCTCGTCCACACCGGCCAGCACCACGACGACGAGCTGTCGACCGTCTTCGTCGAGGAGCTGGGCGTGCCGCGGCCCGAGGTCGAGCTCGGCATCCACGGCGGGTCGAACACGTCGCAGACCGCGCGCATGCTCGAGGCGCTCGAGCCGCTGATGGCCGAGCGCGCGCCCGACGTCGTGCTCGTCTACGGCGACACGAACACGACGCTCGCCGCCGGCCTCGCCGCGGCACAGGCTCGCGTGCCCGTCGCGCACGTCGAGGCGGGCATGCGCTCGTTCGACCGCGCGATGCCCGAGGAGCTCAACCGCGTCCTGGTCGACCACGCCGCCGACCTGCTGCTCTGCCCGTCGGAGACGTCGGTGGCGAACCTGCGCGCGGAGCGCGCGGCGGGGAAGGTGGAGGTCGTCGGCGACGTGATGGTCGACGTCGCGCTGGCCATGCAGCCGCGCGCCCGCGAGCGCGAGGTCGCCGCGCCAGACCCGCCGTACCTGGTCGCGACCGCGCACCGGGCCGGCAACGTCGACGACCCCGAGCGCCTGCGCCGCCTGGTCGACCTGCTCACGGGGATGCCGTTCCCCGTCGTCCTGCCGCTGCACCCGCGCACGCGCGCGCGCCTGGAGGACGCGGGGCTGCTCGCGCGCGTCGAGGCCGAGCTCGACGTCCGCCCGCCGCTCGGCTACCTCGACTTCACCGCGCTGCTGCTGCGCGCCCGCGCCGTCCTCACCGACTCGGGCGGCGTGCAGAAGGAGGCCTACCTCGGCGGCGTGCAGTGCGTGACCCTGCGCGACACGACGGAGTGGGTCGAGACGCTGAACACGGGCTGGAACGTGCTCGTCGACCTCGACGCCGACGCGGCGCGGCAGGCGCTCGACACGCCGCCCCCCGAGGAGCGGCCGCTGCTCTACGGCGACGGCCACGCCGGCGACCGGGTCGTCGAGGCGCTGACGCGGCGATACGGCGGGTAGGCCGCACCGGTGGGCTACTACTCGAAGAAGCGCATCCGCCCGCCGCACGAGCGGCACGTCGGGCGGCTCGAGATCGCGCTCGTCGTGCTCTGCCTCGCCGCGATCGCCACGCTCGTGATCTTCATCATCACGAACGCCGGCGGCGGCCACTTCGTCTTCTAGGGCCGGCCGATCCGCCGGACCTCGACGCCCTCCGGCGCTTCCTCGACCACGCCGCGCCCGTCGACGACGACGCTCGCGCCGCCGAGGTCGTCCGCGCCGAGCGAGCGGTACTCGAAGTGGTCGGCCTGCACGATGGCGAGGTCGGCGCCGCCGCCGTCCCACGGCGCGAAGCCCTCGGCCTCGAGCTCTTCGGCGGTGAAGAGCGGGTCGGCGAAGACCGCCCGCGCGCCGCGC
>DASVRH010000437.1:0-3694 GCA_036388715.1 Solirubrobacteraceae bacterium
CCGCGAGCTCCTCGTCGCTCGGCGGCGGCGTGCCGGGCGCGCGCAGGTAGCCGTAGCCCCAGCGGTCGTCGCGCCCGGCGGGCAGGAAGGCGCCGCCCTCCGGCCCGCCGACGCCGTAGATGCCGTAGCGGTGCTCGCCGACGACGTCCCACAGCGGGGCGCGGAAGAGCGAGGTCACGCCGTCGACGAGGCGCTCCGGCCCGTGCATCGCGATCCCGAGCGCGCGGCGGGTGAAGCTGCGCGAGCCGTCGGCCGCCACGACGTAGCGCGCGTGGACGACCCGCTCGGCGCCGGTGGCGACGTCGCGCAGCGTGGCCGCGGCTCCGCCTGGGTGCACGTCGAGGGCGACGAGCTCCACGCCGCGCTCGACCCGCGCGCCGGGCAGACCGGCGAGATGGGCCTCGACCACGCTCTCGAGGTGGTCCTGCGGCGCGCACGCGGGCGCGGTCGGGCTCACGAGCGCGCTCTGTTCGGCGGTCGGCATCCCGACGGCGACGCCGACGCCGTCGGCGACCCGCGCGAGCGTCTCGCAGCGCCAGAGGAGCCATTCGACGTCAGGGCCGCCCGAGCGGATCGCGTCTTCGAGGCCCCAGGAGCGGAAGATCTCCATCGTGCGCGTGCTGATGGTCGTCGCGCGGGGGAGCGTCGAGGGGGCGGTGCGGCGGTCGATCACGAGCGAGGCCACGCCGCCGTGGGCGAGGGCGGCGGCGGTGACGAGACCTGCGGGACCGGCGCCGACGATGAGGACGGGGGTGTCTTGAAGAGTCATTTCACGAGACACTGTGTCTTCCATCGGACATGTTGTCAACTCAATTCTGTAGAGTGTCGGCCGCGATGGCGACGCGGAGGTACGAGCAGCGCCTGCGCGCCGACGCCGCCGAGGACACTCGCCGGCGGATGCTCGACGCGCTCTACGACCGTCTGACGGCCGAGCCGGCGCGCGCCGTCACGGTCGACGAGATCGCGCGCGCGGCGGGCGTCGCGCGGTCCACCGTGTACCTCGTCTTCGGCTCGCGCGCCGGCCTGTTCGACGCCCTCGCCGACCGGCTCACCGCCGGGGAGGGGATGGAGCAGCTGGTGGGCGCGCTGCGCCTCGGCGACCCCCGCGCCTCGCTGCGCGGCGCGCTCGAGGGAGGCGCGCGGATGTTCGCCGCCCACCGCGACGTGTTCCGCGTCCTCTTCTCCCTCGCCGAGCTCGACCCCGACGCGATCGGCGACACCGTGCAGCGCGCTGAGCAGCGGCGGGCACGGGGCATCGCGAACCTGGCGCGACGGCTCACCGACGGGGGGCATCTGCGCGAGGACGTGTCCGCGAAGCAGGCCACCGACGTCATCTGGCTGCTCGCGGGCTTCGACGCCTTCGACCAGCTCTACACGGTGCGCGGCCTCAGCGCGCGCGGAACCGCGCGGACGCTCGTCGAGACGGCGGAGCGGACGCTGCTGCGGGCGGCCTAGACGGTCTCGACGACCCGGGCGTCGTCGCCGAGGCGCTCGCGCAGCAGCGCGTTCTCACGGGCCAGCGTGTGGCAGCGCTCGCTCAGGCGGTCGATCCCCGCCTCGATGGCCTCGCGCCGCCCGCGCTCCATCTCGAGCAGGTGCTCGAGCTCGGCGATGCGCTTGGCGGAGGCGGGATCCATGTCGCACCTCTTCCCGGGCAGTCGGGGTCGCATGCGGTGAACGTTGGTCAGCATCACTCGCGTGTCGTAGGTTTGCCGCGTGGCTGACGTCGGCGCGACCCGGATCTCGCTCTGCGGGCGGCTCAGCGTCGAGCTGGAGGGCCGCCGGGTCGAGCTGCCCGGTCGCCAGGGGCGGATGCTGATGGCCTATCTGGCGCTGCACCGCGACCGGCCCGTGCGACGCGACGAGCTGGTCGACGCGCTGTGGCCCGAGGGCGACGCGCCGGGCGGGGGCGAGGCGCTCGCCCCGCCGCTGTCGCGGCTTCGCAAGGCGCTCGGCGCCGGCGTGCTCGAGGGGCGCGGCGAGCTCCAGCTGACGCTGCCCGACGACGCGTGGGTGGACTGGGAGGTCGCGCACGACGCGATGGCCCGCGCCGACGCCGCGTTGCGCGAGTCGGACTGGCGCGCGGCGTGGGGCCCGGCGCAGGCCGCGCTGGCCATCGCCGACCGCGGGCTGCTGCCCGGGCTCGACGCGCCGTGGGTCGACGAGCGGCGCGTCGAGCTGGCCGAGCTGCGCATCCAGGCGCTCGAGGCCGTCGCTACGATCGGCGCGCGTCTCGGCGGCTCGGAGCTCGGGCCGGCGGAGCGAGCCGCGCGGGCGGCGGTCGAGGCGGCGCCGTTCCGGGAGTCGGCGCGCGCCGCGCTCATGGAGGCGCTCGCGGCGGAGGGGAACGTGGCGGAGGCGCTGCGCGTCTACGAGGACCTCCGGACGCTCCTGCGCGACGAGCTCGGCACGACGCCCGGGGCCGCGCTCGTGGCGCTGCACGAGAGGCTGCTCCAGGCCGACGCTCCCGCCGCCTCGCGGCAGACTGTCTCCCCCGAACCCGCCGCCTCCCCGGCGGCGCCACCCCCCAAGGGCGCCGAGCTGGTCGAGCGCGACCGCGAGGTCTCGGCCCTCTCCTCGCTCGTCGACGCCGCGCTGGCCGGCGAGGGCCGCGTGGTTGTCATCGAGGGCCCCGCGGGGGTCGGGAAGACGCGGCTGCTGGCCGAGGCGCGCCGCCGCGCCGCCGAGACCGGCGCCCTCACCCTCTTCGCCCGCGCCGGCGAGCTCGAGCGCGACTTCCCCTTCGGGGTCGTGCGCCAGCTCTTCGAGGCGGCCGTCGCCGATCCCGGCGCCCGCGAGCGCGGTCTGGCCGGCGCCGCGGCCGGCGCCGCGCAGGTCTTCGGCGCACCCGAGGGCGACGCCGAGGACGCGTCCTTCGCCGTCCTGCACGGCCTCTTCTGGCTGGCCCTGAACCTCGCGCACGAGCGGCCACTGCTGCTGGCGATCGACGACCTCCAGTGGTGCGACCCGCCCTCCCTGCGCTTCGTCGCCTACCTCGTCCGCCGGCTGGAGGGACAGCCGATCCTGGTGGCGTCGACCGTCCGCTCCGCCGAGCCGCCGACCGATGCCGCGCTGCTCTCGGAGATCACGAGCGACCCGGCCACGACGTCCGTCCGGCCCGGGCCGCTGACGGAGACGGGCACGCGCGAGCTGGTCCACGCTCGCCTCGGCCCCGAGGCCGACGACGCGTTCTGCGCCTCGTGCCACGAGGCGACGGGCGGCAACCCGCTCCTCCTCCGCCAGCTGCTGACCGCGCTCGAGTCCGACCGCGTCAGCCCGGTGGCGATGCACGCGCGCGTGGTGCGCGAGACCGGCCCGCGCGCCGTGTCGGGCACGGTGCTGCGGCGCCTCGCCCGGCTGTCGCGCGAGGCGGTGGCGGTCGCGCGCGGCGTCGCGGTGCTCGGCGAGACGGCGGACCTCGCGAACGTCGCGCGGCTCTCAGACCTCGACGAGTGGCAGGTGGCGACGGCGACCGGCGCGCTCGTCGCCGCCGAGATCCTGCGCGCCGAGCCGCCGCTCGGGTTCGTCCACCCGCTCGTGCGCGACGCCGTCTACCACGAGCTGCCGCCCGGCGAGCGCGAGCTCCAGCACGCGCGCGCCGCCGCGATGCTCACCGAGATCGGCGCTCCGCCCGATCAGGTCGCCGCGCAGCTGCTGCTCTCGCCGCGGCGTGGGGAGGCCCAGGTCGTCGCGG
>DASVRH010000438.1:0-8449 GCA_036388715.1 Solirubrobacteraceae bacterium
GCCAACACCGACCCGGGCAGCACGATCGTCGTCCCCGCCGGGACCTACACGCTCGCGCTCGGGTTCCTCACCGACGACGACGACGGCCTGATGGGCGACCTCGACATCCTCGCGAGCGTGACCATCCAGGGTGCCGGCGCCGGGGAGACGATCATCGACGCGGGGCCGTACCGCCGGCTCGTGCACGTCCCGTACATCGGGCTCCTGTGCGACCACGACCCGCAGATCGCGATCTCGGGCGTCACGCTCACCGGCGCCGACCGGATCGAGGAGGGCGCCGGGATCTTCCTGCTCTGCGGCGACCTGACGTTGAGCGACAGCGCGATCGTCGACAACAAGGCCCGGAGCGGCGGTGGAGGCCTGAGCGTCGGGAGCGGCACGACGGCGACGGTCGTGCGCACGAAGATCGCCGGCAACAGCGAGGAGGGGATCGGCAGCGTCGACTTCAGCGGGGGCGGCGGCGGCATCCGGGTCGAGATCCAGGGCTTCCTCGACCTCCGCGACAGCGAGGTCAGCGGCAACACCTCCGGCGCGGAGGGAGAGGGCATCGGCGAGGGCGGGGGGATCCTCAACCGCGGCGAGGCGACGCTCACGAACGTGACCGTCAGCGGCAACACCGCGGCCGGCGACCAGGACCCGGGATTCGGCGGCGGGATCTTCTCGTACGAGGAGGCCTCCACGACCACGCTGCTCAACGTGACGATCGTCGACAACCGTGCGGGGCCCGGCACGAACGGGCCGTCCCTCGGCTGCGGCGGCAACATCGGGACCTCCGAGTTCTGCAACACAGGGGGCTCGGACGGGAACGTGATCCTGAGGAACACGATCATCGCCGCCGGCGAGGGTCGTCCGGGGGAGGAGAACTGCAGCGGGCTCGGGATCGTGTCGGAGGGCCACAACCTCGAGGACAGCAACACGTGCGGGCTCGCCTCGGCCGGCGACATCACGAACATCGACCCGATCCTCGGCGCGCTCGCCGAGAACGGCGGTCCGACCCGCACGCACGCGCTGACAGAGCCGAGCCCGCCGATCGACCGCGCCGACGCGCCCGCGTGCCCGGATGCCGACCAGCGCGCCGTCGACCGCCCGCAGCGCCAGGGCTGCGACATCGGCGCCTTCGAGCTGCCGGAACAGGCGGCCCCGGCCGTGACGAACCCGCCGCCGCCGCAGGTCCTGACGCCGGCCCCGATCCTGCCGCCGGCACCCCCAGCGGTGGCCGCCGCCGCACCGTCGCTGTCGCTGCGGCTGGCCGGCACGCCGCGCAGCGGGTGTCGCGCGACGGACTTCCGCCTGCGCGTCCGCCCGCTGCCCCGCGGCGCGATCCGCAGCGTCACGGTGAGCCTCGACGGTCGCCGCATCGCCCGTCGCCGGAGCTCGGCGCCGTTCGGCGTGCGCGTGGCCGTGGCGCGCCTGAAGGCGGGCCGCCACCGCGTGCGGGTCGTCCTGCGCGGCACGCAGGGCCAGCGGATGGCGCGTGCGATCACGTTCCGCCGCTGCCGGCGGGCGGCTCCGGCGCAGCGCCGGCCGCGCTTCACCGGCTGACGCTGAGCCAGATCCGCCGGGACAGGATCGTCGTCCGGCCGCCCGACGTGTTCGCGAGCCGCAGCGTCAGCCGCGGCCGTCGCAGCGCGCGGAGACGACGCATCGCCCCCGGTACCAGCCGCGTGCGGATCGAGGCGATCTGGCCCGCGCTGCCGACGGAGCGGCCTTCACCGATCACCCGTCCGCGCAGCCGCAGCTCCGACGTCATGTAGCAATCGGCCCCGCAGAGCACGCGCGCGACGATCCCGAGCCGGGCGAGGCGCGCCCGCGTCGGCCAGCGGGTGATGACGTCGACGATGCGCGGCGGCGCGACGCCCGCGGCCGGCTCGACGACGGGCGGCTCCGGCGCCGCCGGCGGCTCCGGCGCCGGCGGGAGCGGCAGCTGCGTCGGCGAGCCGGTCCGGACGTTCTCGCAGCCCTCGACGGAGTCGACGTCGTCGGCGTCCACGAGGTCGTAGCCCTCGCCGCAGTCGATGTCGTCGGGGAAGCCGTCGACGGCCTCGATCGTGTCGTCCCCGGCACCGGCCGCGATGGTGTCGCGCCCGGCGTTGGGGGTGATCGTGTCATCCCCGTCGCCGGCGTCGACCTCGTCGGCGGACGGGCCGCCCCAGAGCCGGTCGCCGCTGTCGCCGAGCGTGACGACGGTCGGGTACGGCGTCGTCGTCATCGCGCCGACGCTGACGTAGTCGGTGCCGTCGCCGACGTCGATCACGAACCGCCTGACGTCGGCCGGGCAGTACGCGTCGATCATGTCGCCGACCCAGCCGGAGCTCTGCGGCTCGCACGGCGGCGCCGGGGTGACGGGCTGCGTCGCGGCGAAGCCCACGGTCCCGTCCTGGATCGTGATGCGCCCGCCCTGGAGCATGATCGTCAGCTCGTTCGCCTCGCCCGGCGCGGCGGTGTAGACCATGTCGCCGTCGACGACCTTGACGTCGGCGGCCGACGCCGGCGACGCGAGCGTGAGGGTCGCGAGGCCGACCGCGACGAGGAGTCCGTTCCGCATGCCAACGGGAACGGGTGGAGAGGGAAAGTGTTCCGGTGTCAGGCGAGCGCAGCGTTCAGCCGCTCGCGCTCCTCGTCTCCGAACGGGCGCGACCGGCGCTCGTGGGGGTCCCAGCCGACGAGCACGGAGCGGCCGGTGGCGGCGAGGGTGCCGTCGGGGAGGAGGACGTCGTGGCCGACGGTGACGCTCGAGGTGCCGACGCGCTCCAACCGCACCGCGATCTCGACGTGCCCGTGGTCGCGCCGGACCTCGCTCTTGTAGTCGAGCTCGACGCGCGCGAGGACGAACGCCTCCCACGCCCCGGACCGCGCCTCCTGGAAGAACGCGGCCCGCGCCTCCTCGAGGAACTCGTGGTAGACGCTCTGGTTCAGGTGGCCGAGCATGTCGAGGTCGCGCCAGCGGACCTCGACCCGGGTGCGGATCTCGAAGGGCGGCAAGCGTCCATCGTACGAGCGTCGTAGGTTGACCCGCCTATGGCGACGATCATCGACGGCAAGGCGATCGCGGCCTCGATCCGCGAGGACGTCAAGGGCGCGGCGGAGGCGTTCGCGGCGGAGAGCGGGCGGCGCCCCGGGCTGGCCACCGTCCTCGTCGGCGACGACCCCGCGAGCGGGATCTACGTCGGGGGCAAGCAGAAGGCCTCGAAGGAGGCGGGGATCGAGGGCTTCGACCATCGCCTCGGCGCCGACACGACCCGCGAGCAGCTGATCGAGGTGATCGAGGGCCTGAACGCCGACGAGCGCGTCAGCGGCATCATCGTCCAGCTCCCGCTCCCCAAGCACCTCGACGGCACCGAGATGACGGGCCTGGTCCGCGCCGACAAGGACGTCGACGGCCTGACGCCGATGAGCGCCGGCCTGCTCGCCCTCGGCCGTCCCGGCCTGCGGCCCTGCACGCCGGCCGGCGTGATGCGGCTGCTGGAGGAGGCCGGCGCCGACCTCCAGGGCGCCGAGGCCGTCGTCATCGGCCGCTCGAACCTGTTCGGCAAGCCGATGGCCCAGCTGCTGCTCCAGGCCAACGCGACGGTCACGGTCTGCCACTCCCGGACCAAGGACCTCCCGGCGGTCACGCGGCGCGCCGACGTCCTCATCGCCGCCGTCGGCCAGGACCGCATGGTCAAGGCCGACTGGGTCAAGCCGGGCGCGGTCGTCATCGACGTCGGGATGAACCGCAGCGACGACGGCCTCAACGGCGACGTCGACTTCGACGCGGTCGAGCCGGTCGCGAGGGCGATCACGCCGGTCCCGGGCGGCGTCGGGCCGATGACGATCGCGATGCTGCTCGCGAACACCGTCGAGGCCGCGCGGATGCAATCCTCAGGGACGTGAGCCCCAGAAGACTCCGCATCGGCGAGGCGATCGCGCTGGCCAGCGCGATCCTGCTCGGCGTCCTGCTCGCGCTGGACTGGTTCATGCTCTCGACCGGCGACGCACGGATCGGAGCGCACGAGAGCGGCATCCGCGCGCTCGGCTGGTTCGCCGAGCTCCTGGTGATCATCGCGATCCTGAGCGCGCTCGCGCTCGCGTTCTTCACGCTCGGCAACCGGGCGCCCGCGCTTCCGGTGATGTTCGGCGTCCTCACGACGTTCCTCGGGCTCTTCGCGACGATCGCGATCGCGGTCCGGCTCGTCGCCCAGCCCGGACTCGGCCTCGACGTGGGCAACGCCGACGTCGACATCCGCCTGCCGGCGTACCTCGGGCTGGTGACGGCGATGCTCTTGACCTACGGCGGGTGGCGCACGATGGGCGACGAGCGCACGCAGTCCAAGGAGGCGCGCGAGCAGACCGAGGACGTCCTGCGCGTGCGCGGCGGGGCGCGCCCGGCGCCGCCTCGTACCATCGACCCCGCATGATCGACCGCGAGCAGGTGCTCCACGTCGCGCGCCTCGCGCGCCTGGAGCTGACCGACGACGAGGTGGAGCGGATGAGCGGCGAGCTCACCGGCATCCTCGGCCACATCGAGAAGATCGGCGAGCTCGACCTGGAGGGCGTGCCGCCGACCTCGCACGTGGTCGAGGTGACGAACGCCGTCCGCGCCGACGAGCCGCGCCCGTCGTGGCCGCGCGAGACGATCCTCGAGCAGGCGCCCGCCGTCCGCGACGACGGGTTCGAGGTCCCGAGCCCGCAGGCATGAGCGCGGAGATCCTGGCCCTCACCGCCGCGCAGGCGGCCGAGAAGATCCGCGCCAAGGAGCTTCGCTCCAGCGAGGTCTTCGACGCCTACCGCGAGCGCGCGGCGAGTGAGGACCTCAACGCGTTCACCTGGGTCGCCGAGGACACCCCGGCCGCCGCGGGCGAGGACGCGCCGCTGGCCGGTGTCCCGGTCGCGGTGAAGGACCTCTTCTGCACCGAGGGCGTCCCGAGCCAGGCGGGCAGCCGGATCCTCGAGGGCTACCGCCCGCCCTACACGTCCACGTGCGTGCGCAACCTCCAGCACGCCGGCGCGCCGCTGCTCGGCAAGACGAACCAGGACGAGTTCGCGATGGGCTCGTCGACCGAGAACTCCGGCTACGGCCCGACGCTCAACCCGTGGGACCGCACGCGCGTGCCCGGGGGCTCGAGCGGCGGCAGCAGCGCGGCGGTCGCGGGCGGCCTCGCGCCGTGGGCGATCGGCACCGACACGGGCGGCTCGATCCGCCAGCCGGCGGCGCTGACCGGCATCGTCGGCATGAAGCCCACCTACGGCGCCGTCAGCCGCTACGGGATGATCGCCTTCGCCTCGTCGCTCGACCAGGCCGGCCCGCTGACCCGCGACGTCACCGACTGCGCGCTGCTCTTCCGCCACATGGTCGGGCAGGACCCCTGTGACTCGACGTCGCTGCCGTTCCCCGAGGACGTGAAGCTGCCGACCGCCGAGCGGCTCGACGGCATCCGCCTCGGCGTGCCCGAGGAGCTGAGCGGCGAGGGGATCGAGCCCGGCGTGCTCGACAACTTCCACGCGACGCTGAAGCTCGCCGAGGAGCTGGGCGCCAGCGTCGAGACGATGCGCCTGCCGCACGCGCCCCACGCGCTGAGCGCCTACTACATCATCGCCCCGGCCGAGGCGAGCGCCAACCTGGCGCGATACGACGGCGTCCGCTACGGCCACCGCGCCGCCGAGTACGGCGACCTGCTCTCGATGTACACGAAGACGCGCCGCGAAGGCTTCGGCCCCGAGGTCCAGCGCCGGATCATGCTCGGGACCTACGCGCTGTCCTCCGGCTACTACGACG
The DNA here is from genome assembly GCA_036388715.1 of Solirubrobacteraceae bacterium. Classification (GTDB taxonomy): domain Bacteria; phylum Actinomycetota; class Thermoleophilia; order Solirubrobacterales; family Solirubrobacteraceae; genus CADCVT01. The sequence continues at coordinate 5,756 of DASVRH010000438.1, forward strand.
CGTACTACGGCCGCGCGCAGCAGGTCCGCACCAAGATCGCCGACGACTTCCGCGAGGCGTTCGCGCGCTTCGACTTCGTCGTGACGCCGACGTCGCCCGGCGTGGCGTTCGAGCTCGGCGCGAAGACGAACGACCCGTGGGCGATGTACCTCAACGACTACTGCACGGTGCCGGTGCCGCTGGCCGGGCTGCCCGCGATCTCGATCCCTTCGGGGCTGTCGGAGGGCCTCCCGGTCGGCTTCCAGATCATCGGCGGGGCGTTCAGCGAGAACCGCATCCTCGACGCCGCGTACGCGCTCGAGCAGGCGATCGCCTTCGACGGGAGCCCCGGGCGTGCCTGACTACGAGCCCGTGATCGGGCTGGAGATCCACGTCCAGCTCGACACGAAGACGAAGATGTTCTGCTCGTGCGCGCTGTCGTTCGGTGAGCCGCCGAACACGCGTTGCTGCCCGGTGTGCCTCGGCCTGCCGGGCGCGCTGCCCGTCGTCAACGCGCGGGCGATCGAGTACGGCCTGATGATCGGGATGGCGCTCGAGTCCGAGCTGGCGCCGCGGTCGATCTTCCACCGCAAGAACTACTTCTATCCCGACAACCCGAAGGCGTACCAGATCTCCCAGTACGACGAACCGCTGTGCAACGGCGGCCGGCTGGGCGACGTGCGCATCCACCGCGTGCACCTCGAGGAGGACGCGGCGAAGCTCGTCCACGTGGGGGAGTCCGGGCGGATCCACGGCAGCGACGCATCGGTCGTCGACTTCAACCGCTGCGGGACGCCGCTCGTCGAGATCGTCACCGAGCCGGACGTCAAGTCGGCCGAGCAGGCGCGCGAGTGGCTCCAGCTCCTGCGCGAGACGCTGCGCCAGCTCGGCGTGTCGGACGTCGACATGTCGCAGGGCTCGCTGCGCTGCGACGCGAACATCTCGATCCGCCCCGTCGGCGAGACCGGCTTCGGCACGAAGACCGAGCTGAAGAACATGAACTCGTTCGCGTTCATCGAGCGCGGCATCAAGGCCGAGGTCGCGCGCCAGGAGGGGATCCTGCGCGACGGCGGCGCGGTGGTGCAGGAGACGCTGCACTTCGACCCGCGGACCGAGCGGATCACGTCGCTGCGCTCCAAGGAGGAGGCGCACGACTACCGCTACTTCCCCGAGCCCGACCTCGTGCCGATCGCGATCACCGAGGACATGCTCGCGACCGCGCGCGGGGCGATGCCCGAGCTGCCCGCCGCCCGCGCCGCGCGCTACGAGCAGGCCGGGCTGACGCCCGACAACGCCAAGGACCTCGCGTACCGCCCCGAGCTGGCGCGGCTGCTCGACGACGCGCTGGTGAGCGCGGACTCGGCCAACTCCGTCGCGGCGCTGCTGCTCAACAATGCGGCGGCGGTCGACGTCGAGCCCGCGGCGCTCGCCGAGGTGTCGAACATGGTCGGCCGCCGCGAGGTCACGCCCGCCAACGCGCGCGTCCTGCTCGAGCGCCTCGGCGCGGAGGGCGGCGAGCCGAAGGCGATCGTCGAGCGCGAGCAGCTCGGCGCGATGGGCGACGACGGCGAGCTCGACGGGATCGTCGAGGCGGCGCTGGCCGCGAACTCCGACGCGGCGGAGAAGATCCGCGGCGGCAACATGAAGGCGATCGGGCCGATCATCGGCCACGTCATGCGCGAGACGAAGGGCCGCGCCGACGGCGGCGAGGTCACGCGGCTCGTGCGCGAGAAGCTCGGCCTCTAGCCCGCCCGCCGGCCAGCCTCTCCAGCCGCATGATGTAGCGCTGGCGGTCGCGCCAGACGACGTGCGGCCGGCCGAAGTCCTTCGCCGTGCGCCGCGACTCCTCCTCGATCAGGCGGGCGCGGCCGTGCAGTGGCAGCGCCGCGGCGCCGGCGAGCACCGCCGCGATGTAGTTCGCCTGCGCCTCGAACAGCGGCAGCAGCGCGCCCTGGCCGACGACGGCGCCGACGAAGAAGAGGCCGTCGACGCGGGGATGGGCGACGCCGTGCGCGAGCGGCATGTGCTCGTAGCGCAGGTCCCCGGCGAGGTCGGCGGCCAGGAACGGGAAGCGCGGCTCGTAGCCGCTCGCGTCGATGACGGCGTCGGCGCGCAGCTCGCTGCCGTCGGCGAAGACGACGCGGTCGCCGTCGAAGCGCTCGATCCCGGGCCTCACGGCGATCCGCCCCGCCGCATGGCACGCACGAACGTGTCGGACATCGTCATCGGCTCGTCCATGCAGCGATGCGCCGGGGCCGGCAGCCCGTGCGAGCCGGGGCGCCACGTGAGCAGCCTCGAGAAGCGCTCGACGAAGCCGCGCCGGACGGCCCACGGATAGAGCCGCGCGTTCATGCGCGTGTCGATGATGTCGAACGGCACGCGCGGGAGGACGTGCTTGGGCAGCACCCACATGCCGCTGCGCACCGCGAGCGTCACCGACCGTGCGTGGTCGACGAGCTCTCCGGCGATCTCCGCGCCCGAGGAGCCCATGCCCGCCACGACGACGTCCTGCCCGGCGTAGTCCCGCGGCGACCGGTACTCGCCCGAGTGGAGGTGCCGCCCGGCGAAGGCGCCCGGCACCTCGCGCCGCCGCGGCGTGTTCAGGACGCCCGTCGCGACGATCACGGCGCGGAACGGCTCGGGCTCGCGGCCGGCGACCGTCACCAGCCAGCCGCCGTCGCGCGGCTCGGCCCGCTCGACCCGCGCGCCGAGCTC
>DASVRH010000439.1:0-6063 GCA_036388715.1 Solirubrobacteraceae bacterium
CGCCGAACGCCGCCAGCGCCGCGCGCCCCTCGGCCTCGGCCACCAGCAGCTCGCCCGCGCGCAGCGCGATGAACGCGCTGGTCAGCGAGCACACGCCGACGCCGAAGACCGAGCCCTCCGAGTGCGCGTCGGCGAACGCGCTGGCCAGCGTCGCGCGCGCGACGTCCATCTCGTCGCACAGCAGCAGCACGAACAGGGCGTGGTGGAGAGGGATCGACTCGGCGCCCTCGTCGCGCAGCAGCAGCCCGTCGCCGAGCGCCCGCCGGGCCAGGTCGGCGGCCTCGGTCGAGGGGCGGCCGTTGAGCGCCGCGTGGCGGGCCAGGTTGGCGAGCACGAGGCACTCGGCCGCCGTGGCGCCCTCGAGGTCGGCGAACCTCTCCAGCCGCTTGCCCAGCCCCTGCGAGAACGTGTCGCGCAGCACGCCGATGGCCGACAGCTCGGCCTCGAGGCGCAGCGCGAGGTCGCGGTCGATCTTCTCGGCCAGCTCGATCCCGCTCTCGAGCGCCTCGATGGCGGCGGAGGCGCTCTCCGCGGCGGCGAGGGCGCGCGCGAGCGGGACATGGCGCTGCGCGCGCGTCGCGGGGTCCATGGTGCAGCGGACGCTCTGCTGCAGGACGCGCGCGGCGGCGGTGGTGTCGCCGGCGACGAGGTTGGCACGGCCGAGCTCGTAGAGGAGGTCGGCGCGGTCCTCGTCGGGCGGCGGCTCGTCGAGCGCGCGCTCGAGGAACCGCACGGCGATCGCCGGCGCGCCCTCGTGCACCGCCCGCTCAGCCGCCTTGCGCAGCGTCGCGGCGACCTCGGGGTCGCCGGCGGGGTCGGCGCTCAGCAGGTGGGGCGCGACCTCGCGCGGCAGCGCGCCGTCGGCGAGCAGCACGCGCGCGGCGGCGGCGTGCATGGCGCCGCGCTCGGCCTGCGGGATGTCCGCGTAGATCGCCCGCCGGACGATCGGGTGCACGAAGGCGGGGTCGGGCCCGGCGTCGAGGACGTCGATGACGCGCAGGTCGTCGGCCGCCCGGGCGGCCTCGGCGGGTGACAGGCCGGCCAGCGAGGCGGCCTCGCGCAGCGAGGCCTCGAGCCCGAGCACGGCCAGCGCCCGCGCGAAGCGCGCGGCGGCCTCGGACTGGTGGCCGAGCCGCAGCAGGATCGAGCGCGCGACGGTCCGCGGCCCGAGCGCCCGCACGCGGTCGGCGCCCATCGCCTTCGGGGCGACGCCGTCGGCGCGGACGGCGTCCGCGAGCTGGCGCAGGAGGAACGGGTTGCCGCTCGTGACCTCGTGGCAGGCCGCGGCGAACGGGGCGTCGACGGCGTCGTCGAGCAGCTTGCCCAGCAGCTCGCGCGCGGCCTCGGGGCTGAGCGGCCGGGGGCTGACCATCTGCGCGGCCGGGTCGGCGAGCAGCTCGTGCAGGAGCTGCGGGTCGGCGCCCTGCTCGCCCGACCGCGCGGTGACGAGCATGAGGACGCCCAGCCCCTCGAGCCGGCGGGCGAGGTAGACGAGGAAGCGCAGCGAGGGCGGGTCGGCCCAGTGGACGTCGTCCACGCACACGAGGACGGGCCGCGTGGCCGCGAGGTTGGCGACCAGCCAGTAGAGGCCGTGCAGGACCGCGAAGGCCCGGTCCTCGGGCTCGCCGCTCTCCTCCGTGTCGCCGCTGCCGGCGATGCCGAGGGCCGCCGCCGCCTGCCCGGCCGGGCCGACCAGCGCCGCCGCCCGCTCCTCGGGCGTGCAGGCCATCAGCGGCCGCTCGACGAGCTGGCGGACCACGCCGTTGGGGAACTCCGTCTCGAGCTCGCCCCCGCGCGCGGCCAGCACCAGCAGGCCGTGCTCCTCGGCCAGCGCCTGGCCGGCGCGCAGCAGGCGCGTCTTGCCGATCCCCGCCGGGCCCTCGACGGCCACGAGCCCTCCCTCGCCCTCCTGGGCGCGCGAGAGCGCGCGCCTGAGCGCGTCCAGCTCGAGGTCGCGCTCCAGGAGAACCGGCTGCATGGAGCACTTCTACAGGACCCGACGCACCTGCGCCCGGAGCGGTACCCAGGCCGGACCTGGGGGTGGCCGCCCAAAGTGGGGGGTGCCCCCCTCATGTGCGCGGCGCCCCACGAGCCGACGATGCTGCCCATGACCGCTCGACGCCTCGTCCCGCTCCTCGCCGTCCTGGGCCTCGCCCTGGCCGCGCCCTCCGCCCACGCCGTCACCGCCGTCAACAACATCGGCAGCGCGCAGACGATCACGGGGGCCGGCCCGCACGTGGTCTCCTACGACACGGACTTCGCGACGCTCGAGAGCGGCGAGCCCACGCACTACACCTCCGACTACGCCAGCAGCGTGTGGGTGAAGTGGACGCCGACGACGAACGCGAACGTCCGCCTCGACAACTGCGGGGACAACGCGTCGGCGGGGACGAAGGTCGTCGTCTACAAGGGCCCGTCCGTCGGCGCCACGGTCAAGAACGTCACGAAGCTCGGCCTCGGGCCCTCGTCCGACATCACCTACTACCCGTGCGAGAGCGGCATCCAGACGTTCAAGCCGACGGTCGGCACCACCTACTACTTCGTGATCGTCCGCAGCAAGTACATGCCGACGAGCGATCCCGGCGGGACGCTCGAGGTCGAGCAGCGGACGACGAAGCCGACGGTCACCTTCAAGACCGCCACGACGCAGTTCGGGCCGAAGGTCAAGATCGAGTTCTCCTCGAGCCTGAACTACACCTACCTCTGCACGCTCGACGGCGTCGACCACAGCTGCTCGGCCTCGGGCGACAACGGCTCCTTCACCCAGGGCTTCACCACGCACAAGACGCACACGCTGAGCGTCCGCGCGGTCAACGAGTGGCTCGTCACCGGCAACGCCCACACGTGGACGTTCAACGCGGACGGCCTCGCGCCCGACACGGTCATCGACTCGCAGGCGCCGCAGTACATCGGGCCGTACACCGCGCTCTTCCACGCGTCGGAGACCGACGGCGTCAGCTTCACCTGCGAGCTGATCAGCGAGACGCAGCCCGCGCCGTGCGCGTCGCCGTTCGACGTCGCGCACACCCAGATCTCCGGCTACCACACGCTGCGCGTCGCGGCGAAGGACAAGTGGGGCAACGTCGACCAGACGCCGGCGGTGCAGAAGCTCTACGTCACCAACCCCCCGCCGGCGGAGGTCCACCCGCCCGTGACGCAGCAGTCTTCGCAGCTGCCGGTCGTCCAGCAGCAGCAGCAGCCGGTCGTCCAGCCTTCGACCAGCACGCCCGTGACGACGAGCCCGGCCACGCCCTGCGCGCCGGCCGCCCGCTCGCTCACGACCTCGCAGCGCGCGATCCGCCGCCGCGGGATGAAGGTGCTCCTCAGCGGCGACGGGCGCAACATCTGCGTCGTCCGCCTCAAGCTCGTGGCCGGGCGCCGGACGGTCGCCTACCGCGTCAAGACCATCGGCCCGGGCACCCGCCTGACCGTGATCCTCAAGCCCGAACGGCGCGTGCGCGCCGGCCTTCGCATCCGCCTCGTCAAGGGAGCCTGAACGACCATGCGCATCCGTCGCCTCACCTCGATCGCGGCCGTCGGCGCCGCCTCGCTCGCCACCGCCGCGCCCGCGCTGGCCGCGCCTTCGAACGACCTGTTCATGGACGCGATCCCCCTCGGCAGCGGGACGACCGCGTCGAACGTGTTCAACCTCAACGGCGCGGGCCAGGAGCTGTACGAGCCCGACTACTTCGCCAACGCCGCAGGCCACACCGTCTGGTTCACGTGGACGGCGCCCGCGAGCGGCGGCGTCCGGGTGCACGTGTGCAACTCGTCCGGCGCGCGCGTGCGGGCCTACACCGGCACGAAGGTCAACACGCTCGTCGAGCCGTCCCCGGGCGGGGCGGGCACCGACGGCGCCTGCGACGAGGAGGACGACTTCCAGGCGACGGGCGGGATCACCTACCGGATCGTCGTGGACCACTCGACCAACTACAACCCGACGTCCGGCTCGATCACGCTCAGCCAGCGGACCGTCAAGCCGGTCGTGAAGTTCCCCGGCTGGTCCTCGACCAGCGCGAGCACGTTCCAGAGCCCGCTGAGCACCTCGACGTGGGACGCGAGCCTCGATCCGAAGTCCGCGCTGTTCTACTGCAAGCTCGACGGCAAGGACATCGGCTGCGACGAGAACGGGCCGAAGCTCGTGGGCCTGTCCCACGGGCAGCACTCCCTCGCCGTCAAGGCGCGCGACAGCCACGGCAACCTGTCCGACGAGGCGACCAAGGTGTGGAACGTCGACGCCGACGGTCCGACCGTCACGATGCCGTGGACGGGGACGAAGACGTTCGAGGCCCCTCCCGCGGTCATGTGGACCGTCAGCGAGCCGAACGTCAAGTTCCTGTGCACCGTCGACTACGGCGACCCGGAGCCGTGCTCGCCGGGCTGGCAGGCGCCGGACCTGGCCGCGGGCCACCACGTCCTCCAGGTCCACGGCGTCGACCCGTACGGCAACCATCAGAAGAACGAGGCGCTCGTCATGTGGGAGGTCGTGCCGCCCGCGCAGCAGACGCTCGCGCCCACGGCCACGGGCGGCGACGGCGGTGACCCGGCCGCCGGCCCCGCGCCCTCGGCCCCTGCCCCGAGCGACCCGACCGCCCCGGTCGCAGACCCGGCCGTGGCCGTCGCCCCCGCGTCCTCCTCGGCTGTCGCCGCGACGACGTGCAACGCGAAGGTCAAGGCCGGCCGCTACAGGAACCGCCGCATGCGGCTGCGCCTCGTCGGCGCGAGCGACCGCACGTGCACCGTCACCGTCCGGCTCAAGGTCCGCGGCAAGCGGGTGGCGAAGGTCGTGCGCGTCGTCCCGGCCGGCCGCACCGTCCGCGCCGTCCTCAAGGCCAAGCGCCGCGCGCCGCGCCGCGGGCCGGTCAGGCTGTCGGTGAGCACGCGCGAGCTTCACGGGCCGCGTGCTCACCGACCTCCACGTCCACCTGCGCCCCGACGATCGCGACGCGACGGCCGAGCGGTTCTTCACCGCCGGCAACGCCGATCGCTACCGGACGGTGGCGCAGGAGCGGGGGATCGAGGAGCTGGGCGTCGCGGAGCACATCTACCGCTTCGCCCAGTCCCTCGAGGTCTGGGAGCACGAGCTGTGGCGCGACAACGCGCGCGACGACATCGACGCGTACTGCGCGTTCGTCCGCGAGGAGACCGACCTGCGGCTCGGGATCGAGGCGGACTTCGTCGCCGGGCGCGAGGACCGGATGGCCTCGCTGCTCGAGGCGCGCGACTGGGACTACGTCGTCGGCTCGATCCACTTCCTGCGCGAGCAGGCGGTCGACCACCCCGGCTACGACGTCTGGCAGATGCGCGGCCACGAGCCCGACAAGGTGTGGCGCGAGTACTTCGAGCTGCTCGGCGAGGCCGCGGCCACCGGGATGTTCGACATCCTTGCCCACCCGGACCTCGTGAAGATGTGGGGCGCCGAGCGGCCGCGGCCGGAGGGCGACCTGCGGCGCTACTACGAGATCGCGATGGAGGGGATCGCCGACTCCGGCGTCGCCGTCGAGCTGTCGACGGCCGGGCTGCGCAAGCCGGTCGGCGAGATGTACCCCGACCGCGCGTTCCTCGAGATGGTCGTCGAGGCCGGCAACCCGATCGCGCTGTCGAGCGACGCGCACACGCCCGACCAGCTCGGCTTCGAGTACCCGCGCGCGGTCGAGCTGCTGACCGACCTCGGCGTGACGGAGATCGCGGTGTTCGAGCGGCGCCGGCGCCGGCTGGAGCCGCTGTCGACGTGAGCGTCACCACCGGCATCGGGTGGGACAGCCACCGGCTCGCCGAGGGCCGGGCGCTCATCCTCGGCGGCGTGCGCATCGAGCACGACCGCGGCCTGGCCGGGCACTCCGACGCCGACGTGCTCACCCATGCGGTCATCGACGCGCTGCTCGGCGCCGCGGGGCTGGGCGACATCGGCGAGCACTTCCCCGACACCGACGAGCGCTGGCGCGGCGCGGACTCGCTGGACCTCCTGCGCCACGTCGTCGGGCTGCTCGACGGCCGCGAGGTCGTCCACGTCGACACGACGGTGGTCATGGAGCGCCCCAAGCTCAAGCCGCACAAGCCCCG
>DASVRH010000440.1:0-7012 GCA_036388715.1 Solirubrobacteraceae bacterium
ACACGGTGCTCGCCGTGTACACCGGCTCGTCCGTCGACTGGCTCTCCACGGTCGCGTCGAGCGAGGACTTCGCGGGCTCGCCGCAGGCGCGGGTGACCTTCGAGGCATCGCGCGGAACGGTCTACCGGATCGCCGTCGACGGCGAGTCGAACGCGACGGGCGCGGTCAAGCTGTCGCTGCGCCAGGGAACGCCTCCGGCGAACGACGCGTTCGCATCGGCGACCGACGCCGGCTCCTTGCCCGCGCAGCTCGACGGGGACAGCTCGTTCGCGACGAAGCAGGCCGGCGAGCCCGACCATGCGGACGACGAGGGCGGCGCCTCGGTCTGGTGGAAGTGGACGGCGCCGGCGGACGGCGCGCTGCACGCGTCGACCGGCGGCAGCGAGTTCGACACCGTTCTCGGCATCTACACCGGCGACGCGGTCGGGTCGCTGACGGAGGTCGGCGCGACGACGGCGAGCGACCTGATCGTGGACGTGGTCGGCGGCACGACGTACGCGATCGCCGTCGACGGGGCCAACGACCGCTCCGGCCCGCTCCAGGGCGCGATCGCCCTCGGACTCGAGTTCGAGGAGGGCGCGACCGCGCCGCTCGTCGCCGATCCGCCGGATGAGGGGACCGGCGGAGATGGCGGCGAGGGTGGCGGGACCGGTGGCGACACCACCGGCGGCGATCCTCCGGGCGGCGGCGACACCACCGGCGGCGACACCGGCACCGGCGGCGACACGACGGGCGGCGATCCCCCGATCGGCGGCGACACCGGCGGCGACTCCACCGGCGGCGACCCCGGCACCGGCGGCGATACCACCGGCGGCGATCCTCCGGGCGGCGGCGACACCACCGGCGGGGACACGACGGGCGGCGCCGACGACACCTCCGGCGACCCTCCGGGCGGCGACGAGACCGGCGGCGACGAGCAGACCGGCGGCGGCTCGGCGGGCGAGACCTCCGGCGTGCCGGCCGAACGGGCCGCGGCCCCGACGGCGCCCGTCCCGCCCCCTCCGGCCCGGTCCGCGGCGCCGCTGACGGCCCCGACGAGCCCGTTCGCGGTGACCCTCACCGTCCCGGCCCAGAAGATCGGCGCCGTGCTGCGGCGCGGCCTCACCGGCACCGCGGCGTGCTCGGCGGCGTGCCGGCTCGACGTCGCGGTCGTGCTGCCGGGCGCCGGCGTCCGCGCGAAGGCGCGGATGGCGGCGGCGCAGCGGTCCGCCGCCTCGGCGACGACGGCCGGCGCGCCCGCGCGGTTCACGGTGAAGCTCAGCGCGGCGGCCCGGAAGGCCCTGCGCAAGGCGCGGGCGATGACCGTCGAGGTCGTGGTCGTCGCGCGCCAGGGGACGCAGAGCGCGACGACGAAGCGGCGCGTGACGCTGCGGCGCTAGGCGCGCCGCAGCGTCCACCGCCTAGTCGCGCTTCGTCGCCTCCACCATCGCGGCGACGCGGTCGTCGCGCTGCTTGCGCGTGCGCGAGGCCTTCTTGGCCGTCGCGCTGCGCTTGGCCGCCGCGGCCTTGCGCGTCTGCGCCGCCTTCTGTGCGGCCTGGCTGCGCTTCGCGTCGTTCTGCCGACGCGTCTCGGCGGCCTTGCGTGCCGCCTCCTCGCGCCCGTCGCCGGCGCCGGTGACCGTCTTCACGACGCCACCGACCGTGCCGGTGACGAGCTTCTGTGCTGTCTTGAACATGCTCCGGGCGCTACCCGGGGCGGCACGTCCGGTACACCCGGCGCACCCGCACGACCTTCCCGCTGCGCAGTCGCGCGACGATGCGCACGGTGAAGCGCCCGCGCGGCAGCCCGCGCAGGTCGACGCGGGCGACGAGCCGGCCGCGCCGGTCGCGCCGCACCTTCACGCGCCTCCCGTTCACGACCACGCGCGCGCGGACCACCTTGACCCGGCGCCGGCGCGGCACCCAGCGCTGCGGATGGATGCGGAAGACACGCCGGCTCGCGCACACCGCGCGCGTCGAGCCCGCGGCGACCCGGATCGTCTCGCCACACCCGGCCAGCCGCAGGTCGAGCGGGCCGTTGGTCGTGATGCGCAGATCGGCGGCGCAGTCCACCCGCGCGCGGCGGACGTCGATGGTGGCGGAGCGGACGTCCGTGGCGGTGACGTCGAGCCGGTTCGCCTTCGCCTCCGACGGCACCTTGCCGCGGCCGCGCGTGCGGCGCACGTACGCGAGCGCGGGATGCGAGCCGCCCTGCAGCGAGCCGCCGGAGCTCTCCTCGTCGAGCAGCGGCGCGTCGCCGAGGCCGAAGCCGTGCGAGCGGACGTCGAGCGTGCCGTGGCCCGACCCCTCCCGCGGCACGACGCCCTCGACCCAGTACGCGTGGTCGGCGCGGCCGATCGGGTCGTCCTCCTCGCCCTCGGCGACGACGAAGGTGACGTGCGGCGGGTCGCGGTCGACGCGGTGCTCGCCCAGGAACTCGGTCGCCGGGCCGTATTCGTCGTTGTTGCCGAGCGTGATGTGCCCGGCCGGGTTGAACAGCCAGTGGTCGTAGTCGATCCCTGCGCCCTCCATGAGGTCGCGCGCCTGCTCGGCCAGCGCGGGGTTGACCAGCTCGTCCTGGCCCGCGTACCACGCCATCACCGGGATGTTGCGCAGCGACGGGATGTGGACGGCGTCGCCGAACGTCGGCCCGACGATCGGGAACGCGCGGGCGAAGAGGTCGGGATAGCGGCCCGCGAGCCGGTAGGTCCCCTGGCCGCCCATCGAGTAGCCGCTCACCGCCGCCCAGTCCGGGTCGAGCTCGTAGTGGCGGGCGACGTCGGCCCACATCTCGAAGACGTCCACCTCGGCGAACGCCATGTACTGGCCGTCCGGCCCGCGGCCGAGCGGCGAGGCGACGATCGACCCGCTCCCGCGCTCGCCGAACTGCTCGGCGTGGCGGCTGCCGAGGAACTCGTTGTGGTTGGCCGACAGGCCGTGCATCTCGAGCGTGATGCCGTAGCCGCGCGGCCCGCGCTGCTTCGGGACGTAGAGCGCGTAGGGCTGGAGCCGGCCGAGGAAGCGCCCGGTGCAGGGCGGCGGGTTGTCGCCTCCGGTGACGTTCGCGGTCAGGCACTTGACGTCGTGGTTGACGCCGGGGCCGTTGTCCACGCTGCTGACGAGGATCCGGTCGATGTGGCCCTCGCGCGGGATCGCCGAGTCGTCGGTGACGCCCGCGGCGAGCTTGCCGAAGTCGACGTCGGCGAAGAACGGCGAGACGTCGCCGGCGGCCAGCGCGTCGCCCTGCGCGCGCTCGCGCCACCAGGCGCCGTCGACCTTCACGCCCGCGCCGCCCTCGGCGATGGTGTTCGCGACGCCGGGCTCCGAGATCTTCGGCAGCGGCTCGCTGGCGCGGAACGCGACGTTGAACAGCCCGGACTGCGAGGGCGACGCGCCGCCGGGCGTCGTCTCCGAGGCCGGGCCCGGGTTGGGCTGGAGGTACGCGTCGTCGCCCCACAGGCCGACGCCGGCGGCCATCCTGGTCGTGCCCGACCCCGGGTCCCACGCGGCATGCGGGACGCGCACGTCGAACTGGCGGCGGCGCGCGTCGACGGTCGCGGTCGGCTTCGGCTCGATCGCCGTGCCGGTCGCGGCGTCGGTCAGCTCGGCCGTCGTGCCGTGGACCGTGAGGAACAGCTCGCCCGGCGAGGAGACGCCGGCGCCGTGCGGCCACGGGTGCGGCACGGCGGAGTCGCCGAGCGCGATCGTGAAAGCGGTCCGCTCCGCGTCGGCCAGCGTGTTGAGCGTGACGCGGAAGGCGGTGGCGTCGGCGAGCGGCCTGACCCGCAGCTCGACGAGGTCGGCGGCGTTGCTCGCGAACTTCGGGTCGGTCGGGTACGTGAGGGTGCCGTGCTTCGGCGAGAAGAGGAACTCGAGCCCGTTGAACGGGTCGGTCGGGTCCTCCGCCCCGCGCGCGCCGTGGTCGTCGTAGAGGAAGTCCTGGTAGAGGAACTCGCCGTCGCGGTAGGCGGTGGCGCCGGACACGAGGATCGGCGCGGCGCGCCACGGCCCGTCGTTCTCCATCTGCGGAGCGGTGGCGGGCGGCGCGTAGAGGACGTCGGGGCCCGGCCGGTGGCCGGACTCGACCTGCGGGAGCGAGGCGGCCTGGGCAGGCGCCGCCAGCGCCCCTGCCACAAGCGCCGAGAGGACGATCGGCTTCATGTACCTCTAAGGTACATCAGCGATGGCCGTCGCGCTCCGCACCGACGACGTCGCGCGCGACCAGCGCGCGCGGATGCTCGCCGCGATGAGCGCCGTCGTCGCCGAGAAGGGCTACGCCGCCGCGACGGTGGCCGACGTCGTGCGCGCCGCGGGCGTCTCGCGCACGACGTTCTACGAGCAGTTCCGCTCCAAGGAGGACTGCTTCGTCGAGGCCTACGCGGAGGGCGTCGACGTCCTGCTGCGCGCCGTCCGCGCCGCGGTGCGCGCGACGGACGGAGACTGGCGCGACCAGCTGCGGGCCGGGATGCGCGCGTACCTCGACGCGCTCGCCGCCGACCGCACGTTCGCCCGCACCTACCTGCTCGAGATCCACGCCGCCGGGGAGGCCGCGCTCGACGCGCGCGCCCGCGCGCTGCGGCGCTTCGCCGGCCGCTACCAGGCGACGTTCATGCAGGCCCGCGCCGACGATCCCTCCCTCCGTGAGCCGCACGCCGACGCGCTGCTCGTCCTCTGCTCGGGGACGGAGCAGCTCGTCGCCGAGCGCCTGCGCCGCGACGCCGCGATCGGCGATCTCGAAGACGTCTTCTGCATGTGTGCTGAGGCAGTTCTGTTGCATCGACACGAGGAGTGACATGGACCTCTCTTTCAATCAACAAGAGGCCGCGTTCCGCGACGAGCTGCGGACCTGGCTGGCCGAGAACCCGGCCGGCGAGTCGCCGGCGAGCGAGGACGAGCAGTACGCCTGGCGCCGCGACTGGCAGCGCAAGCTCAACGACGGCCGCTGGGCGGGCGTGCACTGGCCCGAGGAGTACGGCGGCCGCGGCGCCTCGCTGATGGAGACCGCGATCTTCTTCGAGGAGATGGGCCGGGCCGGGGCGCCGCTGCCCGCGAACGTGCTCGGCCTCCTCCTCGCCGGCCCCACGATCATGATCTGGGGGACCGACGAGCAGAAGGACCGCTACCTCGCGCCGATCCTCTCCGCCGACGAGATCTGGTGCCAGGGGTTCTCCGAGCCCGACGCCGGCTCCGACCTCGCGGCCCTGAAGACGCGCGCGGTCAAGGACGGCGACGACTGGGTCGTGACCGGGCAGAAGGTGTGGACCTCCGGCGCGCAGTACTCGAAGTGGTGCATGCTCGTCGCCCGCACCGACCAGGACGCGCCGAAGCACAAGGGCCTCAGCTACTTCCTGATGGACATGGAGCAGGAGGCCGTCCAGGTCCGCCCGCTCACCCAGATCACCGGCGACCCGGAGTTCAACGAGCTCTTCATCGAGGAGGCGCGGATCCCCGACGAGAACCTGCTCGGCGGGGTCGGCAACGGCTGGAAGGTCGCGCTGACGACGCTCATGAACGAGCGCGCCGGGCTCGGCTTCTTCCTCCAGGTCCGCCTGCGCCAGCTGCTCGACGAGCTGTTCGACACGGCGCTCCAGCAGGGGCTGCTCGACGATCCGCGGGTCGCCGACAAGCTCGGCGAGCTGCACGTGCGGACGGAGATACTGCGCCTCACCGCGTACCGCGGACTGAGTGTGATCGAGCAGTACGGGCAGCCGGGCCCGGAGGGCTCGCTCGTGAAGTGGCTCTGGAGCGAGACGAACCAGATGCTCACCCAGCTCGCGCCGGAGATCGTCGGGCCGGAGGCGCTCACGGGCGGCACGCAGTGGGCCTACGAGCTGCTGCGCGCGCGCGGCAACACCATCGAGGGCGGGACCACCGAGATCCTGCGCAACATCGTCGCCGAGCGCGTGCTCGGCCTGCCCCGCGCGGGGCGGTAGGGGGATCGAGATGCGCTTCACGCTTTCCGAGGACCAGCAGGAGATCAAGCGGACCGCGCGCGACCTGCTCACGTCGCGCTCGACGTGGGAGAAGGTGCGGGCGAACGCCGAGGCGGCAACGTACGACGACGCGCTGTGGAAGGAGCTGTGCGAGCTCGGGTGGCCGGGCATCGCGGTCGGCGAGGAGCACGGCGGCCAGGGGCTCGGCGTGGTCGAGCTGGCGACGCTCGTCGAGGAACTCGGCTACGCCTGCGCGACCGTCCCGTTCCTGGGCTCCGCTCTGGCGGCGCTGGCGATCGAGCACGCGGGCTCCGACGAGCAGAAGGCGTCGTGGCTGCCGCGCCTGGCGTCCGGTGAGGCCCGCGGCGCGCTCGCGACGCCGGGCGCCCTCTCCCCCGACGCGGCCGGCGCCGACGTCGTCGTCGTGGTCGACGGCGACACCGCCGTGATCGCCGAGGGGGCGGAGAGCGTCGACGCGATCGACCCGACGCGCCGCTACGGCAAGGTCGCGTCGGCGGACGGCGGCGAGGCGCTCGGGGGCGACGTCGGCGCCGCGCTGGACCGGGCGCTGGTCGCGGTCTCCGCCGAGCTCGTCGGCGTGTCCCAGCGCGCGCTCGACATGACGGTCGAGTACGTCAAGGAGCGCAAGCAGTTCGGCGTGCCGGTTGGGACGTTCCAGGCCGTGCAGCACAAGGCGGCGGAGATGCTGCTCCACGCCGAGGGCGGGCGGTCGGCGACGTACTTCGCCGCCTGGGCGGCGGACGCGGACGCCGAGCGCCTGCCCGAGGCCGCCGCACTGGCCGCGTCGTGCGCGGCCGACGCGGGCCGTGACGTGACCGGCAGCGCGATCCAGGCCCACGGCGGCATCGGCTTCACCTGGGAGGCCGACGTCCACTGGCTCTACCAGCGCGCGCAGCTCGACAGCGCGCTGCTCGGCGGGGCCAAGCGCCACCGCGCGGCGCTCGCCCGTCTGCTCGCGGCGCGCGCGGCCGCCTGATCAGTCGGCGTCTTCGGCCACGACGGTCCGGTCGCGGCCGGCCGCCTTGGCGGCGTAGAGCGCGTCGTCGGCCAGCAGGAGCGCGACGTCCAGCGAGGAGGCG
>DASVRH010000441.1:0-15832 GCA_036388715.1 Solirubrobacteraceae bacterium
CGCCGCGGACGTCGCCGACGATGGGGATGTCGCGCAGCGAGTCGAGCATCCCCCGGAACGCGCCCTCGTTGGCGCGGACGTTCTCGAGCACGCCCTCGGACTCCATCGCGTCGATGTTGGCCAGCGCGACGCACGAGGCGATCGGGTGGCCGGCGAACGTGAGGCCGTGCAGGAACGTCGCCGGCCCGTCGAGGAACGGCTCGGCCAGCTTGTCGCTGGCGATGACGGCGCCCATCGGGGCGTACGCCGAGGTGATGCCCTTCGCCGTCGTGATGATGTCGGGCTGGTAGTCGTACTTCTCGGCGCCGAACCACGTGCCGAGGCGGCCCCAGGCGCAGATCACCTCGTCGGAGATCATCAGGACGTCGTACTCGTCGCAGATCTCGCGCACGCGCTGGAAGTAGCCGGGCGGCGGCGTGAAGCACCCGCCGGCGTTCTGGACCGGCTCCATGATCACGGCGGCCACCGTCTCGGGCCCCTCGAACTCGATCCGCTCGGCCACCGCGTCGGCGAGCATCTCCGCGCCGTAGCCGGGCTTCAGCCGGTACTGGTTCGTGTTGACGACGTGGCAGCCGCCCGGCGTGAACGGCTCGAAGGGCGCGCGCAGCGGCGTGATCCCGGTCGCCGACAGCGCTCCGAGCGTCGTCCCGTGATAGGCGATCTCCCGCGCTATGAGCTTCGTCTTGTTCGGGTGCCCCGTGAGCTTGTGGTACTGGCGGCAGAGCTTGATCGCGGTCTCGACCGCCTCACTGCCGCTGTTGGTGAAGAAGACGCGGTTGAGGTCGCCGGGGGCAAGCTCGGCGATGCGGGCCGCGAGCTTGATCGCGGGCGGGTGCGCGTAGGACCAGTTCGTGAAGAACCCCAGCTCCTTGGCCTGCTCGGCGCCCGCCGCGGCGATGTCGTAGCGCCCGTGGCCGATGTTCACGCAGAAGAGCGCGCTCAGGCCGTCGAAGTACTTCTTGCCGTGCTCGTCCCACACGTGGCAGCCCTCGCCGCGCACGATGACCGGGATCTCGCCGCCGTCGGCGTAGGCCCCCATCCGGCTGAAGTGCAGCCACAGGTGCCGCTTGGCCAGGTCCTGAAGGGTGCTCTGCTGCTCGGAGATCGCCATTCCGGCCAACGATAGTCGCGCGCTTGTGCCGCGCGCCACAGCCGGTCAGGCGCAAGGGCCGCCCTGGCGGTGTACGAGGAGGCTAAGCCTGGGAGGCGGCCGGCTGGCCCTGCGCGGCGCGGACCGGCGCCGGCATGAGCGCCGAGGCGACGATGACCATCACGAAGGCCGAGGCCTGGATGGCGATGCCGAGCGCGTCGGAGGGCATCGGGTCGCCGAAGACGATGATGCCGCCGGCGATGCAGCTGATGTTCGCCGCGGTGCCGGTGATGGCGATGACGGGGACCGCCTCGCCGTCCTGGAGCGAGCGGGCCGAGGCGTAGAAGGCGGTGACCGAGCCGGCGATCGCGATGAACAGCCAGGGGCTGAGCAGGACGCCGAGGAGGCCGGTGTCGCCGACGATGCCGGTCAGCGCCTTGACGCCGACGTTGCAGACGCCGAAGAGGATGCCGCTGGCGGCGGCGAGCATGACGCCGTGGTGCTCGTCCTTGCCGCCGATGTGCTTGCCCATGATGAGCAGCGTGCCGACGGCGAAGAGGCCGGCCTCGAAGGCGATCATCGCGGGGACGGAGAAGCTGGAGTGCGAGCCCTCGCTGCCCGGCAGCGTGACGCCGAGGAGGATCAGGCCGCAGGCGGTGAGCGCGAGGCCCCACCACTGACGGGGCCCGACCTCGAGGCCGAAGATCTTCTCGGCCATCACCGCGAGGAGCGCGACGCCGCCGGCGAGGACCGCCTGGACGACGGAGAGCGGGGCCAGCGAGATCGCCGCGACGTGGACGGCCCAGGCGGCGCCGCCGACGAGCATGCCGAGCGTGAACCACTTCGAGCTGTAGAGCGACCTCGCCGTGCGGAACGGGTGCTTGATGTCGACCGTGCACGCCTCGCACGCCCCGCGGTGCTTGAAGAAGAACGCGAGGTTCGAAGCGACGGCGCAAAGCAGCGCCAGGAAGATGCCGAGGTACAGGCTCATGTGTTCAGGTACAACGCGACCGGCCGTGAAGAACTTGCGGTTCCGACGGCGCCCCAGCCATCGGCACGTCTTTCGCTCGCCTTGATGGCGCGGTCTTGCCCGTGGACAGTAGCGAGCGAACCTAAATGTCTTTGCTGGACGGCAGAACTGGGCACGATTCCGCGGGAATGCAGGAGAAACCGCTCCTCTACGTGGATGTCGACGGCGTCATCTCGCTCTGGGGGTTCGACCCGGACGAACGTCCACCCGGCGCGTTCGCCGTGGTGGACGGGATCCCCCACTTCCTTTCGCAGGAGGCGGGGCGGCACCTGCTCGCTCTGTCCGACGTGTTCGAGCTCGTCTGGTGCACGGGCTGGGAGGAGAAGGCCAACGAGCACCTCCTCTCGCCCCTCGGCCTACCTACTCCGCTCCACTATCTGAGTTTCGACGAGCACCGTGAGCCGGGTCACACCACGCCGGGGCACTGGAAGCTCGGGGCCCTCACCGCGCACGCGGGGGACAGACCCCTCGCATGGATCGACGACGCGTTCAACGACGCCTGTCACCGCTGGGCGGCCGCCCGGGGCGCCCCGACGCTGCTCGTGGCGACGTCGCCTTCGTCGGGTCTCGTCTCGTCGCACGCTCGCGAGCTGCTTGCGTGGGCGAACGGCGGCTGGTGAGGGTGGTGGGAGAAGCGGCCGCCTCTGTCAGTCCGCTGACCGCATAACGTCACAACCGTCGGCCCCTCCGGCCACCTGCGGAGGTTAGGTCCCCTATAGCGCGCTTAACGTCACACGCGTCGAAACGACGCCCGCGCGTGTGACGTTATGCGGGTTCCGGCCACCCTCACCAGCCCCTGCCGTAGACGCCGGGGCCCAGCCGACGCGCGCGAAGGCGCCCCCTGCCACGGCCCAACCCGGGCGAAGATCAGGCGGCCAGGTGCGAGGTGCGAGCCGTCGTGACCCGGTTGCGGCCTCCGCGCTTCGAGGCGTAGAGCGCCTCGTCCGCCGCGCGCACGAGCGTGTCTCCGTCGCGGCCGTCGCCCGGGAAGGCGGCGAGGCCGATGGAGACCGTGACCGCGGGGTCGATGGCCGCTGACGCGATCGCCGTGCGCAGCCGCTCGCCGGCCGCGCGGGCCTCCTGCTCGCCGGTGTTGGGCAGCACGACCGCGAACTCCTCGCCGCCGTAGCGCGACGGGGTGTCGAACGGGCGGCAGCTCTCGTCGAGCACCGCCGCGACCGCGCGCAGGACCTCGTCGCCCGCCTGGTGGCCGAGCGTGTCGTTGATCCGCTTGAAGTGGTCGAGGTCGAGGAGCAGGACGCTCATCTCGCCGCCGGTGCGCCCGGCGCGCGCGACCTCCTGCGAGAGCGACCGCTGGAAGGTCTCGCGGTTCGGCAGGCCGGTGAGCGAGTCCGTCGCCGCCAGGTGCTGGACCTGCTCGAGCAGCCATGCGTTGCGGAGCGCCAGCGCGCCGTGCGCCGCGAAGCGCTCGAGCATGCCGACGACGCGGCGCTCGATGCGCGTGCCCGCGCGCAGGGCGTGCTCGAGCACGAGCGCGCCGATCGCCTGGCCCTCGGCGGAGAGCGGCACGATCACGAGGTTGTGCGCGTCGGGCAGCGCGCGCGCCAGGGCGGCGTCGGTCTCCTCGTCGAGGTGCGACACCAGCCGCGTCGAGCGGGTGCGCATCGCGGCGGCGATGGCCGACCCCTCCTCGGGGTCGACGGTCACCTCGACGTGCACGTCGCCGCGGTGGGCGAGGACGTGGAGCGTCCCGCCGTCGGGCGAGGCGAGCACGGCCGCGCGCTCGACGTCGAACGTCTCGCGCACGTGGTCGACGAGCACCTCGGCCACGGGCGTCGAGCCGGAGGCCTGCTCCAGCCGGCGGGCCATGCCCGCGAGCGCTTCGAGGTCGTAGCGGCGGCGGCGCAGCTCGCGCTCGTTGACCGCCGAGAAGCTCGCGGTGACGATCGCGACGAACCAGAAGACGACGCTGAAGGCCAGCAGCTGCTCGAAGGAGGCCTGCTCGCCGTCGGGCGAGGCGAGCAGCTCGGCCTGCTGGGCGTACCGCACGACCAGCAGCATCAGCGAGTGCCACAGCGCGAGCTTCATGCCCGTGCGGTGCGACGCCAGCAGGGCGACCGCGATCAGGTGCAGGATGATCAGGTAGCGCACCGGGCTGGCCGCGCCGCCGGTGGCCCACGACGACCACGCGAGGTAGACGCCGTCGGCGATGAGCAGGAAGCCGAAGAGCGGCAGCCCCGCCCGCTTGGCGAGCAGCCACGCGCCATGCAGCGCGAGCGACCCGGCGAGGTAGCCGGCCGTCACGATGACGATGGCGCTCGCGTCGGCCGTCAGGCTGTCGCGCTCGACCCACGCCGCGAACGCGACGACGGCGGCGAGCAGGAACCGGAAGGCCTGCAGGTACCGCAGCCGGTCCGCGATGGGGACGAGCTCGCCTGCGGCGGCGTTGTTGGTGGTTGCAGCGGTGGTGCTCATTCGTCGATGTCACCCGGCGGAGGCCGGAACTCCAGGTCGGGATCGGCAAAGGTCGGCGCGAGCGCCAGCTTTGGATCGCTTCTGTCGATGCGGTTCTGGATCGCCAGGAAGGCGAGCACGAGCATGAGGAGGGAGAAGGGGAAGACGGACTTGTCGGGGTTCTGCGTGATGGCCTTCACCGCGTCGCCGAGGGCGCGGGTGGCGAAGTTGCCGCCGCGGTCGTCGGGCTTGGAAGGCTTGGGCGCGGCCGCGTCGTCGTCCTCGTCGTCGCGAGAGCGGTCGGGCCGCCGCGCCGACGCCGCGGGGTCCGGCTTGCTCCGCTTGCGCTTCTTGCGCGCCACGGGGGCGGGGTCGGCGGGGGCCTGACGGCGCTTGCGCGGCTTGTCGGCGGCGCCGTCGTCGTCGCGGTCGTCCTGCTGCGGGACGTCGCCGGCGTCGCCCTTCTCGTCGCCGTCCTTCGGCTCGTCGTCGCGCTTGGTCGCCTCGAGCTCGTAGGCGCTGCGGGCGTCCTCGCCCGTGTTGCCGGCGAGGTCGGTGGCGCGGACGGAGAAGCGGTAGCCGCCGTCGTCCTCGCGCGCCAGGTCGGCGGTGAACGGGCTGGCGCAGAGCGTCCAGTCGAGGACGACCCCGCTCGGGTCGCGCTCGACGCGGCACGCGAAGGTCGCGTCGCGCTCGCCCGAGAAGCGCCACGTCGGGGTGCGGTCGTCGCCCGGCGACTCGGGCCGGCTCTCGATCGACGGGGCGGTCGGGGGCGTCGTGTCGAGCACGTAGGCGGCGGTGCCCTCGGCGCCGACGTTGCCCGCCTGGTCGGTGGCGCGCAGCGAGAAGGCGAACGTCCCGTCCGGCCGGCCGTTGAGGTCCCAGCCCTTCGGGGAGGTGCACGGGCTCCAGTCGGCGACGGGGACGTCGCGCAGGGCCAGGCGGCACTCGAAGCTCGAGCCCTCCTCGCCGGAGAAGCGCCAGGCCGGCGCGCGGTCGCGGCCGAGCGGGGCGGGCCCGCCCTCGATGACGACGCCGCCCGGCGTGGTGTCGAGCGTGTACTGCGACGAGGTCGCGTGGGAGGTGTTGCCGGCGGCGTCGCGGGCGCGCACGCCGAACGCGTAGGAGCCGTCGGGCCGCCCGCCGAGGTCGTAGCCGCGCGGGCTCGCGCAGACCGCCCACTCGTCGATCGCGCCCCCGACGCCGGCCAGCGTGCACTCGAAGGCGGCGCCGGCCTCGGCGGTGAAGCCCCACGACGGGTTGCGGTTGCGGCCCAGCGGCCCCGGGTTCTCGGCGATCGCCGGCGGCGCCGGGGCGACGCGGTCGACACGATGGTCGTCGGTGGCGGGCGGGCTGACGTTGCCGGCCGAGTCGGTCGCGCGGACCGCGAAGGTGTAGTCGCCGTCCGGCTCGCCGGCGAGGCCGTACGAGCGCGGCGTGGTGCAGGCCGCCCACGCGCGGACCTCGACCGTCCCGCGCGTCAGGCGGCACTCGACGATGGAGCCGGCCTCGGCGCTGAAGGACCAGGTCGGCGTGGAGCCGTTCGACACGTCGCCCGGGCGCCCGGTGATGACCGGCGCGGCGGGGACCGTCGCGTCGAGCACGTAGTCGTCGGTGACCTCCGGCCCGCGCGTGCCCGCCGAGTTGTACTGGCGCGCGTGGAAGCGGTAGGTGCCGTCCGGCTCGGTGGTGAGGTCGTAGGCGGTCAGGCTGGAGCAGTCGGCCCAGTCGCTGACGACGGTCGGCCCGCGGGTGACCTGGCACTCGATCGTCAGGCCCGCGAGGCCGGAGACCGTCCACTCGGGCGTCTGGTCCGGGCCCGGGCTGACCGGCCGCGCGTCGATGACCGGCGCCGCCGGGACGGTGCGGTCCAGGTTGTAGGAGCGCGACGCGTCCGGGCTGACGTTGCCCGCCGGGTCGGTCTGGCGGACGCGGAAGGTGTAGCCGCCGTCGGGCTCGGTCTGGAGGTCGGTGGTCTCGGGATCGGTGCACGCGCGCCAGTCGATGACGACCGTCGCGCCGCGCTCGACGCGGCACTCGAAGGTGGCCGCCGCCTCGCCGGTGAACTTCCAGTCCGGCGAGTCGTTCGAGGAGTCGGCGGGCGGGCCGTCGGTGATCGTGGGCGCGGCCGGCGCGCCGCGGTCGAGCTCGTAGTCGTCCGACGCGGCGGGGCTGCGCGTGCCGGCCGGGTTGATCGCGACGATCTCGACGGTGTAGGTGCCGTCCGGCTCGCTGCCGAGGTCGGGCGTGAACGGGCTGGTGCAGGGCGCCCAGTCGGCGACGACCGTGGCGCCGCGCGAGACCTTGCACTCGAACGTCTTGCCGGGCTCGGCGGTGAACTCCCACGTCGGGGTCGCGTCGCTGCCCGCCGCGGGCGGCGTGACACCCAGGACGGGCTGCGTCGGCACGGTGCGGTCGAGGTTGAACGAGGAGCTGCCGTCGGCGCCGGTGTTGCCGGCCGCGTCGGTGGCGCGCACGAGGAAGGTGTAGGTCCCGTCGGGCTCGCCGGCCAGGTCGTAGCCCTGCGGCGACGAGCACGCGGCCCAGTCGGCGACCACCGTCGCGCCCTGCTCCAGGCGGCACTCGAGCGTCGAGCCGGGCTCGGCCGTGACCGTCCACGTCGGCGTCTCGTCGGTCGAGTCGGCCGGGGGACCGCCGGAGACGCCCGGGGCGGCCGGGGCGGCGGTGTCGAAGCGGTAGACGTCGGTCGTCGGCGCGCTGCGCGTCCCGGCGAGGTTGACCGAGCGGACGCCGAACGTGTAGGCGCCGTCGGGCTCCAGCGAGAGGTCGAACTGCCGCGGGCTGACGCACGGGCCCCAGTCGAAGAGGACGGTGGCGCCGCGGGCCAGGCGGCACTCGAAGGTCTTGTTCGGCTCGGTCGTCGAGAACGCCCACTCGGGTGTCGCGTCGTTGCCGTCGTCGCCCGGGCGCCCGTCGAGCGCCGGCGAGGCGGGCACCGTGCGGTCGAGCGTGTAGACGCGCGTGCCGTCCGGGCCCGTGTTGCCCGCGGCGTCGGTCGCGCGCACGCGGAACGTGTAGGTGCCGTCGGGCTCGGCGCTGACGTCGTAGACCTTCGGGCTCGTGCAGGCGGTCCAGTCGTCGACGACCGTGGCGCCGCGCTGGAGGCGGCACTCGAGCGCGGCGCCGGCCTCGGCGGTGAAGCCGTAGGCCGGGCTGTCGTCGGTGGAGTCGGTGGCCGGCCCCGTGGTGACCACCGGCGCCACGGGCGCGGTGCGGTCGAGCGTGTAGGCGCGCGTGCTGTCGGCGCCGACGTTGCCTGCGTCGTCGGTCGCGCGCACGCGGAACGTGTAGGTGCCGTCGGGCTCGCCGGAGACGTCGTGGGTATGGGGGCTCGTGCACGTGGCCCAGTCGTCGACGACCGTCGCGCCTCGTTCGATCCGGCACTCCGACGTCGCGCCCGGCTCCGCGCTCCAGCCGTAGGTGGGGGTGGCGTCCTGCGAGTCGCCGGTCGGACCGCTGGTGATCGACGGCGCCGCGGGCGCGACACGGTCGAGCGTGTAGGAGCGCGTGCTGTCGGCCCCCGTGTTCCCGGCGGCGTCGGTCGCGCGCACCCGGAACGTGTAGGTCCCGTCGATCTCGGCGCCCAGGTCGTAGGTGTGCGGGCTCGTGCAGGCCGCCCAGTCGCTGACGACGGTCCCGCCGCGCTCGAAGCGGCAGGCCGTCGTCGCCCCGGCCTCCGCGGTGAAGCCGAACGCCGGGGTCGCGTCGCTCGAGTCCGCCGCCGGGCCCGACGTGATCGTCGGCGCCGCGGGCGCGGCCCGGTCGAGCGCGTAGGTGTCCGTGGTCTCGGACGACGTGTTGCCCGCGTCGTCGCGCGACCGGAGGCGGAAGGTGTACGTGCCGTCCGGCTCGGAGCTGAGGTCGTAGCCCTTCGGGCTCGTGCAGGCGCCCCAGTCGCTGATGACCGTGGCGCCGCGGGTCACACGGCACGAGAACGTCGTGCCGGCGTCCCCGGTCCAGCCCCACGTGGGCGTCGGGTCGTTGGACACGCCCGCGGGCGCGCTCGTGATCGCGGGCTGGCCCGGCGCGACCCGGTCGAGCGTGTAGGTGCCGCCCGACTCCGGGCCGGTGTTCCCGGCCGCGTCGGTCGCGCGGACGCGGAACGTGTAGAGCCCGTCCGGCTCCGAGGACAGGTCCTGCGTGTGGGGGCTCGAGCAGGAGGTCCAGTCGGAGACGACCGTGGCCCCGCGCTCGAGCCGGCAGGTCGCGTTCGCGCCGGACTCGTGCGTGAAGGTGACCGCGGGCGTCGCGTCGGCGGAGAACGACGGCGGCGCGCCGGTGATGACGGGCGCGGCGGGCGCGGCGCGGTCGAGCCTCGTGGAGTGGGCGGTCTCGGCGCCCGTGTTGCCCGCCGCGTCCGTCGCGCGGACACGGAACGTGTACGTGCCGTCCGACTGCAACGAGATGTCGTAGGTGCGCGGGCTGGAGCAGGAGGCCCAGTCCGAGATGACGGTGGCGCCGCGCTCCAGGCGGCAGGCCGTCGTGGTGCCGCCCGCGGAGCTGAAGGACCACGTCGGGGTGGCGTCGTTCGTGTCGGCGCCGGGGTCGCCGGTCAGCGTCGGCGCCGGCGGCGGGACGCGGTCGAGCGCGTAGACCCGGGTGCCTGCGGTGCCGGTGTTGCCCGCCGCATCCGTGGCGCGCACGCTGAAGGTGTAGGAGCCGTCGGCCTCGGCCGAGATGTCGTAGCCCTGCGGCGTCGAGCACGCGGCCCAGTCGCTGACGACCGTCGCCCCGCGCGCGATGCGGCACTCGAAGGTCGCGCCGACCTCGCCCGTGAACCCGTAGACGGGCGTGTCGTCGTTGGAGTCCGCGGGCGGCCCGCTCGTCACGACCGGCGCCGCGGGCGCGGTGCGGTCGAGCGTGTAGACGCGCGTGCCCTCGGCGCCGGTGTTCCCCGCCGCGTCGGTCGCGCGCACGCGGAACGTGTAGACGCCGTCGGACTGGAGCGTGAAGTCGTAGCTGCGCGGGCTGACGCACGCGGCCCAGTCGCTGACGACGGTCGCGCCGCGCTCGACGCGGCACTGGGTCGAGGAGCCCGCCTCGGCGGTGAACGTGTACGACGGCATCGCGTTCTGCGAGCTGCCCGTCGGCCCGCCGGTGACCGTCGGCGCGGCGGGGGCGACGCGGTCCAGCGTGAAGGTGTCCTGCGTCTCGGTCGACTCGTTCGCCGCGTCGTCGCTGCCGCGCACGCCGAACGTGTACGTGCCGTCGGGCAGCGCCGAGAGGTCGTACGTGTGCGGGCTCGTGCAGACCGTGTAGTCGAAGACGGTCGTCGCGCCCTGCACGAGGTGACAGCGGTACTTCACGACGTCGAAGCTCGCGGTGAAGCTCCAGGTCGGCGTGGCGTCGTTGGTGACGGCGGCGGGCCGGCCGGTGATCGACGGGGCGACGGGCTCGACGCGGTCGAGCACGTAGCTCCGTGTCGCCTCGGCGCCGGTGTTGCCGGCCGGGTCGGTCGCGCGGACGTGGAAGACGTACGTCCCGTCGACCTGGGCGGCCAGGTCGTACCCCTTGGGGCTCGAGCACGCCGCCCAGTCGTCGACGACGGTCGCCCCCCGGGTGATCCGGCAGCTCGCCGTCGCGCCTCCCTCGTAGGTGAAGGAGTACGAAGGTGCGGCATCGGCCGAGCTGGCCGGCGGGCCGCCGGTGATGACCGGCGCCGACGGGGCGGCGCGGTCGAGGGTGTAGGAGCGCGTCGCGTCGGTGCCGGTGTTGCCGGCGGCGTCCGTCGCCCGGAGGCGGAAGGTGTACCCGCCGTCGGCCTGGGCCGCGAGGTTGTACGACTGCCCGCTCGCGCACGTCGCCCAGTCGCTGACCACGGTGGCGCCGCGCTCGAGCCGGCATGCGGTCGTGGCGCCGGCCTCGGCCGTGAAGGTGTACGCCGGGGCGGCGTTCTGCGAGGCGCCCGTCGGGCCGCCGGTGATCGACGGAGCGGCGGGCGCCGCGCGGTCGAGCACGTACGTGCCGGTCGCGTCGGGGCCCGTGTTCGCCGCGGCGTCGACCGACCGGACGCGGAAGGTGTAGGTGCCGTCGACCTCGCCCCCGATCGCGTAGCTCTTGGGGCTCGCGCACGGCGCCCAGTCGCTCACGACCGTCCCGCCGCGCTGGATGCGGCACTCGGCGCTCGTCCCGGCCTCTTCGCTGAACGACCACGACGGGGAGGTGCCGTTCGACGGCGTGGTGGGCGACGACGTGATCGTCGGCGCGACCGGGGCGGTCCGGTCGAGCGCGTAGGAGCGCGAGGAGTCGCCGCCGATGTTGGTCGCGCCGTCGAGCGCCCGGACGCGGAACGTGTACGTGCCGTCGACCTCGCCCGAGAGGGCGTAGGACTTGCCGCTCACGCACAGCGTCCAGTCCTCGATGACGGTCGCACCGCGCTCCATCCGGCACTGGGTGGTCTCGCCGCCGCCGGCCGTGAACGTGTAGCTCGGGCTCGCGTTCTGCGAGTCGCCCGTCGGGCCGCCGGTGATCGTCGGCGGCGCGGGCGCGCTGCGGTCGAGCGTGTAGGTGTCCTGGTCGTCGGGCCCGGTGTTGCCCGCGGCGTCGGTCGCCCGGACGCGGAAGGTGTAGACGCCGTCGACCTGGGCGGCGAGGTTCGCCGTGTGCGCGGTGCTGCACGGCGCCCAGTCGCTGACCACGGTCGCGCCGCGCTCGACGCGGCAGCTCGTCGTGGCGCCCGGCTCGTAGGTGAAGTCGTAGGTCGGGGTGTCGTCCGAGGACTCGGCGGCCGGGCCCGAGGTGATGACCGGCGCGGCGGGCGCGGCGCGGTCGAGCGTGTACGAGCGCGTCGCCTCGGGGCCGACGTTGGTCGCGGCGTCGGTCGCGCGCACGCGGAACGTGTAGGCGCCGTCGGCCTGCAGCGCGAGGTTGTAGCTCTTCCCACTCGTGCAGGAGCCCCAGTCGTCGACGACGGTCGCCCCGCGCTCGATCCGGCACTCGGTGGTCGTGCCGGCGTCGGTGGTGAACGTGTACGAGGGGGCGGCGTTCTGCGAGGCGCCCGTCGGGCCGCCCGTGATCGTGGGCGCCGCGGGCAGGACGCGGTCGAGCACGTACGTGTCGGTCGTCTCCGTGCTCGTGTTCGTGGCCTGGTCGGCGACGCGCACGCGGAAGGTGTAGGTGCCGTCGACCTCGCCGCCGATGGCGAACGACTTCGGGCTCGTGCAGGTGGCCCAGTCGCTGATGACGGTCGCGCCGCGCTCGAGGCGGCAGCTCGCGGTCCCGAGCGCCTCGTGGGTGAACGACCACGACGGCGAGGTGCCGTTGCCGGTGGCCGGCGGCTCGGACGTCAGGGTCGGCGGCGCGGGCGCGGCGCGGTCGAGCGTAAAGCTCGACGTCGCCTCCGGCCCCTGGTTGCCGGCCATGTCCGTCGAGCGGACGCGGAAGGTGTAGAGGCCGTCGGAGTCGCTCGTCAGGTTCTGCGAGAAGGGCGTGGTGCACAGCGTCCAGTCGACGACGACCGTGGCGCCGCGCTCGAGCCGGCAGGAATGCAGCGCTCCGCCCTCGCCCGTGAAGGCCCACATCGCCATCGGGTTGTTGGAGTGCGCCGCCGGGCCGGAGTCGATCGTGGGCGCGGCCGGCGCGGCACGGTCGAGGACGTACGTCGAGGTCGCCGCGGCCTGCGGCGTGCCGACGTCGTCGAGGGCACGGACGCTGAAGGTGTAGCTGCCGTCGCCCGTGGCCGTGAGGTTGTAGCTGTGCCCGGTCGAGCACGCGGCCCAGTCCGAGACGAGCGTCGCACCCTTCTCGAGCTTGCACTGGTACGAGGCGGCAGCGGTCGCGCTGAACGCCCATGACGGGCTCACGACCTGCGACGGCGACGCGGGCGGCGTGATCGTCGGCGCGGCGTTCATGTCGGTCGCGATCTCCGCGTACCCGGCGTAGACGTTCGTGTTGGTGCTCGCGCCCGAGCCCTGCAGCGTGCGGCGCTGGCGCAGGTCGTTGAGCTCGAGCTGGGTGAGGGACCCCGTGTAGGTCAGCGACTGCCACGACGCCGGCGTCGAGGCGGGCCACGACCCGCTGGCGAGGACGGTCGCGCCATGCCTCAACTCCGTGTCGAGGGTTCGGGAATCGCCGATCGAGGCGTACCCCCAGCTCTTCACCGAGGTGACGTTCTCGCCGCTGCGCAGCGTCACGTCGGCGAGGCCGACCTCCATGGCCGCGGGCCCGTTGCCGTTCTCGTGGACGTAGTCGCTGGCCGTCGACGGGGCCGTCGGCGCGAGGACGTTGTCGTCGAGGACGGAGTCGATCGTCCCGCTGGGCACGATCGTCCAGGAGCCGGCGACGGTCGTCGTGTTCGGCCGGACCACGTACGTGTAGGCGGACGCGGAGGAGGCGAATGCGCAGGCGAGGACCAGGCCCAGAATGGGCAGGACCAGCCACACACGCGTGCGCGAAGCCATCCTGCCGGTGATCGGCCACGTACATGACCGCTGTAGGAGTTTCCGCCCGGACGGACGTACGGTGTGGCGCGGCGCCGCTCAAGTGCGGCGCCGCCCCACCAACCCTCACTCTTCAGTCGAGCCTGAGTCCGTCGGCACGTCGAGGTCGGCGAGCTCCTCGGCGAAGCCGGTCTCCCGGCCGCCGGCGCCGATCTCGTCGAGGGCCGCCAGGTCCTCGTTGAAGGCCGACCCGAAGTCGCCCAGGCCCTCCCCGTCGGAGAGGCCCAGCTCGGCCGCGATGTCGTCCTGGTCGAGCAGGCCGACGGCGTCCATCGCGCGGGGCAGCGGCTCCGACGGCTCGATCTCGATCCGCCGGTAGCGCTTGAGCCCCGTCGCGGCCGGGATCAGCTTGCCGATGATGACGTTCTCCTTGAGGCCGTTCAGGCGGTCCACCTTGCCCTCGAGGGCAGCGTCGGTGAGCACCTTCGTGGTCTCCTGGAACGAGGCCGCCGACAGGAACGACTCCGTGTTGAGCGACGCCTTCGTGATGCCGAGGATCGTCTCCTCGTACTGCGCCGGCTCGCCCTTGTGGTCCTTCGCGCCGCGCAGGAAGTCGTTGCGGTCGACGAACTGGCCGGGCAGGTACTCGGTGTCGCCGCGCTGCTCGATCCGCAGGCGCTTGAGCATCTGGCGCCCGATCAGCTCGATGTGCTTGTCGTTGATGTCCACGCCCTGCGACTTGTAGACCTCCTGGACCTCCTTGACCAGGTACTGCTCGGTCTCCGTCCGGCCCCGGATCTGGAGCAGGTCGGCCGGGTACAGCGAGCCCTCGTTGAGCTGCGTGCCCGCGTCGATCTTCTCGCCGTTGGACACGAAGAGCCGGGTGCGCCGCGGGAACGAGTACCGGTGCTCCTCGCCGGCGTCGTCGGTGACGACGACGGTCAGCGCCTTCTCGGTCTCCTCGATCGACGCCGTGCCGTCGTACTCCGAGATCTGCGCGAGGCCCTTCGGCTTGCGCGCCTCGAACAGCTCGACGACACGCGGCAGGCCGTGCGTGATGTCCGCGCCGGCGACGCCGCCGGTGTGGAACGTCCGCATCGTCAGCTGGGTGCCCGGCTCGCCGATCGACTGCGCGGCGATGATGCCGACCGCGTCGCCGATCTGGACCATCTGGCCCGTCGCCGGCGCGACGCCGTAGCACTGCTGGCAGACGCCGGTCTGGGCCTGGCACTTGAGGACGGAGCGGACCGGGACCTTCTCGATCCCCTCGTCGACGAGCTTCACCAGCGAGTCGCGGCCGATCAGCTCGCCCTTCTTGAGCTGGCCCTTGATCGCCTTGCCGACGATGCGCCCGACGAGGTTGTCGTTGGGGTCGCCGGCCTTGTTGATCACGTCGAGCTCGATGAACTCGTCGCTGCCGCAGTCCTGCTCGCGGACGATGACGTCCTGCGCCACGTCGACGAGCCTTCTCGTCAGGTAGCCCGAGTCGGCGGTGCGCAGCGCGGTGTCCGCGAGGCCCTTGCGGGCGCCGTGGGTCGAGATGAAGTACTCGAGCACCGTCAGGCCTTCCATGAAGTTGGCCTTGATCGGGCGCTCGATGATCTCGCCCTTCGGGTTGGACATGAGGCCGCGCATGCCGGCCAGCTGGCGGATCTGCTTGAACGAGCCACGCGCGCCGCTGTTGGCCATCATGTAGATGGGGTTCAGCTTGTCGAAGTGCTCGAGCATCCGGTCGGCGACCTCGTCGGTCGCCTGGTTCCACTTGGCGACCACGGCGTCGTGCCGGTCGGCCTGGCTGAGCAGGCCCATGTTGTAGTCGTCGTCGATGCTCGCGACCTCGTCGTCGTAGCGCGAGAGGATCTCGGCCTTGTCCGGCGGGATCACGACGTCGTTCTTGGAGATCGTGATGCCGGCCTTCGTCGCGTACGTGAACCCGAGGTCCTTGAACGCGTCGAGGACGAGCGCCACCGTCGACGGCCCGTAGCGCTGCACCAGCGCGTCGATCAGCCGCACGGAGTCGCGCTTGCGGATCGGCTGGTTGATGAACTGGTACTCCGACGGGTCGAACTCGTCGCCGAGCGACTCGGCGAGCGCGCGCTCGATCTTGTCGTTGTAGATGATCCGGCCCACCGTCGTGAGGACGTGGCCGCCCTCGGTCCGGAAGGGGCGGAACTCGGCCAGGTCGTGCAGCTTCACGAGCCGGGCGTCGTAGCTCAGCTCGGCCTCCTGCGCCGTCCGGTAGACGTGCGGGCGCGGCTCGCTGCTCGGCCACTTCCCGCTCGTCAGCTTCTCCTGCATCTCGGCGAGCTCGTCCGGCTCGGGGCCCGAGGTCAGGTAGAAGGCGCCCAGCACCATGTCCTGCGTCGGCGTCGCCAGCGGCGCGCCGTGCGCGGGGGACAGGATGTTGTTCGACGAGAGCATGAGCAGCCGCGCCTCCGCCTGCGCCTCGGCGCTCAGCGGGAGGTGGACCGCCATCTGGTCGCCGTCGAAGTCCGCGTTGAACGCGTGGCAGACCAGCGGGTGGACCTGGATGGCCTTGCCCTCGACGAGCACCGGCTCGAACGCCTGGATGCCCAGGCGGTGGAGCGTCGGCGCGCGGTTGAGCAGCACCGGGTGCTCGTGGATGACCTCCTCGAGGACGTCCCAGACCTCCGGGATCATCGAGTCGACCATCTTCTTGGCGGCCTTGATGTTCTGCGCGGCCTTGCGCTCGACGAGCCGGGCCATGATGAACGGCTTGAACAGCTCGAGCGCCATGAGCTTCGGCAGGCCGCACTGGTGCAGCCGCAGCGACGGGCCGGACACGATGACCGAGCGGCCCGAGTAGTCCACGCGCTTGCCGAGCAGGTTCTGGCGGAACCGGCCCTGCTTGCCCTTGAGCATGTCCGAGAGCGACTT
>DASVRH010000442.1:0-7368 GCA_036388715.1 Solirubrobacteraceae bacterium
CCTCCCCGCCGGGCAGCATGGCGGAGAGCGTCGAGTCGCCGCCCGTCCAGCCCAGCGTGGTCGCGGCGAACATCGCGGTGAAGGCGCCCGCCGGGTCCTCGGCATCAGCGACCGACGGGTCGCAGTCCTCGATCGCCGCGCGGCCGGTGGGCTGCGGCGGCGGCTCGGGGTCGGGCGCGGGCGGCGGCTCGATGGCGCGTGGCACTTGTGCGGGCGGCGGAGCCGGCGCCGGCGGGAGCGGGGGCGGCGGCGGAGCGGGGACGCGCAGGCCCAGCAGCGCCGCGCGGCAGTTGTCGCGCTCGCGCCGCTCGCGGACCCGGCGCGTCGCGTCGGCGCAGGCGATGAGCGTCCACGCCCCGGGCTCGACGGCGGCCGGCACGATCAACGTCACCACCCGCCGCGACGTCCGCCGGCGCCGCAGGCGCGGCGTGCGCCGCTCGCCGAGCACGAGGTCGTCGGCGCCCGGGAGCGCGTCGCGGGAGAGGAGGAAGCGGGTGCGCGCCGCCCGCGCCCGCCGCCGCCCGCAGTTCTTGACCGCGTCGGTGACGACGAGGGTGTCGCCCGGCTCGACGACGCGCGCGCCGGAGAGGACGGGCGCGCGCTCGAGCAGGTCGGCGCGGCCGCCCGCCGCCTCGGCGACGCCGGCCCCCATCAGGAGGACGGCGAGGGCGACGATGGCGGCGCGCACGATCAGGCGGGCGTCGCGACGCGCGGCATCGCCTGGGCGAGGCGCCGCGGCGTCACGAGCCGCTGGCGCAGGCCCGAGGCCTCGGCGAAGCGCCACGCCATGCGCTTGCGGAAGCAGCGCAGCGGGTCGCCGCCGCGGGTGGGCGGGACCTCCTTGAGGACCGACGTCATCCGCACGCCGCCGAGCCCGCACGGCACGACCCACTCGAACGGCTGGAGGTCGTTCTGGACGTTGACGGCGAAGCCGTGGGTGGTCACGCCGCGCTGGACGTGCACGCCGATCGACCCGATCTTGCGGTCCTCGACCCAGACGCCCGTGAAGTCGCGGCCTTCGTCCGAGCGTGAGCGAGCTCGGAGGCCCTCGTCGGCGAGCGCGGCGATCATCGCGTCCTCCATCCGGCGGACGAACGCGATCACGTCGTCGATGGCCATGATCGGATAGCCGACGAGCTGGCCCGGGCCGTGGTAGGTGACCTTGCCCCCGCGGTCGACGTCGACGACGTCGATGCCCTGCGCCCGGTACCAGTCCTCGCCCATCGGCAGCTCGCCGGGCCCGGTCCGTCGCCCGCGCGTGTAGACGGGCGGATGCTCGAGGAGCAGCAGCACGTCGCCGATCGCGCCGGCCTGGCGCGCCGCGCGCAGGCGCCGCTGGAGCTCGAGCGCCTCGCGGTACTCGACGCGACCGAGGTGGCAGGTCCACAGCTCGTCGCTCACGCGCTCCAGTCTACGCCGGAGGTGGGCGCCCGCCGCCCCCGCGGCGGGCGCACCTCCCCGGGGTGGGGTCAGCCGTTCAGGCGACCTTGGGCGGTCTGGGTCCGGGACAGGCGGCCGGTCTGCTCGGTGACGTTGCCGGCGGCGTCGACGGAGCGCACGCTGAGCGCGATCCGCTCCGTGCCCCTGCGGGCGATCCGCCGGCGCGCGCGGGCGTTCAGCGGGATCTCGACCGTCACGCGGCCGGCGTCGTCGAGCTGCGCGGTGCCGCTGCCGGCGACGATGCCCTCGACGCGGGCCTCGGCGGTGATCGTGCACGCCTCGTCGCAGCTCACGGACGGCTTCAGCGGGTTCGTGTTCTCCTCGAGGATGGTGCTCGAGAAGGCGACCGACATCTCGGGCTTCGTGCGGTCGTCGTCGACGCCGCCGGTGGCCACCGCGATGCCGCGCAGCTGCGCGTCGGTGCCGATGATGGCGCGCTCGTCGACCGTCCCCGCGCTGCCGGTGTTCAGGTCGACGCGGTAGAGCGAGTGACGGGTGGAGCCGGGCCGGCGCAGCGCGGCGTACGCGACGTTGCCCTGCGGCGAGACGTCGAAGCCGGCCTGCGGCTCGGCGTCGAAGCCGAGCGGGCCGACCGTGTTGAGGGTGCCCTGGTTCGGCGGGTCCTGGCGCACGAGGACGTCGCGGTTCGTGTCGATGTCGTACAGCGACGTCGTATCGGCGCCGGGGAAGCTGTTCGTGTAGCCGGCGCCCGCGACGGCCGGGTCCTGCCCGGCGTTCACGTCGCCAGCCGCGTACTTGAGGCGGTCGTCGTCGTTGGTGCGGCCCGCGTTCTCGCCACGGAACGGGATGCGCAGGTTCTGGTCGTTGTCCGAGACGATGCGCAGCGCGTCCGAGGTCGGGTTGAAGTCGACGCCGAAGGACGTGCCCTCGAGCGCGGGCGACAGCGGGTCGCCGAAGGCGGGCCGCGAGGCCCCGGTGACGGGGTTGACCTGGTAGACGCGGTTGCTGGTGCCGACCGCGTAGAGCGTGTCGTTGGCGGGCCGCACGTCGATGCCGACGAGCGCCTCGCCGGCCTGCAGCCCCTGCACCGGGACCGTCTGCTGGACCTTGTTCGGCGTGTCCGAGTTGAACCGGACGATCCGGTTGTCGGCGGTGAGGCCGTAGATCACGTCGGCGGCGCTCGCGGCGCCGGGGGCGGCGAGCAGCGCGCCGCAGGCCGCGATCGCGACGGCGGCCGCTCTCGTCTTTCGTTGCGTGGGCATATCGCTGACAAACCCCCGCGAGCGCAGTCGGAGCGCTCCCGGGTAGGGGGGTGACATGCCAAGCCTCCGCCGCCGTGACGTCGCCCTTGCCCAGGCCGCCTACTACGGCGTGACCGGGATCTGGCCGCTGGTCAGCCGCCGGTCGTTCGAGGCGGTCACCGGCCGCAAGACGGACTGGTGGCTCGTGCAGACGTTCTCGCTGACGCTGCTGCCGATCGGCGCCGCGCTCGGGATGGCCGCCGCGCGCGACCGCGTGACGCCGGAGCTCGAGCTGCTCGGCGCGGGGGCGGCCGGCGTGCTGGCCGGGACCGACGTCGCGATCGCCGCGCGCCGGGTCGGGCGCCCGACGTACCTGATCGACGCGCTGGCCAGCGGCGCCATCGTCGCCGGCTGGGCGCTGGCTAGCCGGCAGCCTCCAGCCGGCGGCGCATCGCGCTGAGGAACTGGGCGGCGAGCGCGCCGTCAAGGGCGCGGTGGTCCCACGAGAGGCCGAGGATCGTCATCGGGCGGATAGCGACGGCGTCGGCGCCGCTGGCGTCGGTGACGACGACCGGCCGCTTGACGACCGCCTCGAGGTCGAGGATCGCCACCTGCGGCTGGTTGATGACGGGCGTGGCCATGATCGAGCCGTACTGGCCGGGGTTCGTGATCGTGAACGTGGCGCCCTGGACGTCGTCGGGGCGCAGCGTCCTGTCGCGCGCCGCCCGCGCGAGCTCGCGGATCCGCTTCGCCAGCCCCTCGACCGACAGGTCTTGCGCGTCGTGGACGACCGGCACGATGAGCCCGTCGTCGCCGAGCGACACCGCGATGCCGAGGTTGACCGCCTCGTGCACCGTGTGCCGGTCGCCCTCCAGCCACGCGTTGAGCGCCGGGAACTCGCGCAGCGCCTCGATCGCCGCGCGGGCCACGAACGGCAGCGCCGTCAGCTTCTGCGGCCCGCGCCTGCGCGCCGCCTCGACCGCGGACATGTCGCACTCCGCCCACGTCGTGCACGTCGCGGCCGTCTCGAGCGAGCGCTTCATGTGCTCGCCGATCTGGCGGCGCATGCGGGAGAGGGGCTGCGGAGGCGGCGCCTCGTAGGGGGTAGGGGGGCCGGCGGGCGCGGGACGAGCCTTGCCGGCTGCCGGCGCGGGGTCCGGCCGGTACGGCGACTCGATGTGGAGCGGCGGATCGGCCGATCCGCCGTTCTCGACGACCGCCATCACGTCCTGCTTGCGCACCCGCCCGCCGCGCCCGGTCCCCTCCACCGTCGAGAGGTCGATGCCGTGCTCGGCGGCGATGCGCGAGACGACCGGCGAGTAGCGCGGCCCGCCCTTCGCCTGCCGCGGGCCCTCGGCCGGCTTCGCCGAGGCCTCCGCGACGGGCGCGGGCTCGTCGGACGAGGGCGCGGGCGTCTCGCCCACCGCGGCCGCCGCCTCCGACGACCCTCCGACCTCCGCGTTCGTGGGCTCGCCGCCGCCGGTCGCGATCCGCGCCAGCACCGTGCCGACCTCGACGGTCTCGCCGACGCCGACCACGATCTCCTTCACGACGCCCGCGGCCGGCGACGGCACGTCGGTGTCGATCTTGTCGGTCGAGATGGAGACGATCGTCTCCTCGTAGCCGATCTCGTCACCGGCGTCCTTGTGCCACTCGACGATCGTGCCCTCGGAGACGCTCACGCCCATCTGCGGCATGGTCACGTCGAGCAGCGCCGCGGACTCAGTAGGCGAGGAGCTCACGGATCGCCTCCCTCACGCGGTCGACGCTCGGCAGCACCGCCTGCTCGAGCGGCGGCGAGAACGGGATCGGGACGTCGGGGGTCGCGACGCGGACGACCGGGCCGTCGAGGTCCTCGAACGCGCGCTCGGCGATCAGCGCCGCCACCTGCGCGCCCGCGGCGCACGTCGCGTTCGCCTCGTCGACCACCACGACCTTCGAGCACTTGCGCACCGACGCGAGGATCGCCTCCTCGTCGAGCGGGACGAGCGAGCGCAGGTCGAGCACCTCCACCGACCCCTCGTCGGCCAGCTCGTCGGCGGCGGCGAGCGCCGTGTGCACCATCGCGCCGTACGCGACGACGACGAGGTCCGTCCCCTCGCGCGCGACCCGCGCCGTGAACGGCGTGACGTGGTCGCCCTCCGGCACGTCGCCCTTGACCCGGCGGTACAGGTGCTTGTGCTCGCAGAAGACGACCGGGTTCGGGTCGCGGATCGCCGAGATCAACAGGCCCTTGGCGTCCTCGGCCGTCGAGGGCGCGACGACCTTGATCCCGGGCGAGTGCATGAACCACGCCTCGGGGTTCTGCGAGTGGAACGGGCCGCCGGAGAAGCCGCCGCCCGACGGCAGCCGCACGGTGATCGGCACCGCGAGCCCCATGCGGTAGTGCGTCTTGCCCGCGACGTTCACGAGCTGGTCGAAGCCGCATGAGATGAAGTCGGCGAACTGCATCTCGCACACCGGCCGCAGCCCGACGACCGACGCGCCGACCGCGGTGCCGATGATCCCCGACTCGGCCAGCGGCGTGTCCATCACCCGCCACTTGCCGAACTCCTCGATCATCCCGTCGGTCACCTTGAACGCGCCGCCGAAGACGCCGATGTCCTCGCCCATCACCATCACGCGCTCGTCGCGCCGCATCTCCGTCCGCAGCCCGTCGGAGATCGCCTGGAGGTAGGTCAGCGTCGCCATCCGCTCCACGGCGCGGCGCCGTCCTCCAGCTCGTTGGCCTCCTCGGCGAAGAGGCGGTCGGTCGCCGTCTCCGGGTCGGGCATCGGCATCGCCAGCGCCTCCTCGGTGCCGCCGTCGATCGCCGCCTTGACCTCCTCGCGCAGCGCGTCGACGTCGACCCCCAGCTCGGCCACGAGCGCGACCTGCCGGTCGATCGGGTCGCGCTTGCGCCACTCCTCGAGCTGCTCCTTGGGGACGTACTTCATGTCGTCGTGCGCGGCGTGCCCGTGCATGCGCATCGTCACCGCCTCGATCAGCGTCGGCCCCTCGCCGGCCACCGCCCGGTCGCGCGCCACGCGCGTGGCCTCGAACATCGCCTCGACGTCGTTGCCGTCGACGGTGACGCCGGGGAAGCCGTAGGCCGCGGCCCGCTCGACGGGGTCGACGGCGAACTGCTGGTCGAGCGGCGTCGAGTAGGCGTACTGGTTGTTCTCGAGCACGAAGATCACCGGCAGCCGCTGGACGCTCGCCCAGTTCATCGCCTCGTGGAAGTCGCCGCGCGACGTCGAGCCGTCGCCGAACCAGGTCAGCGCGGCGCGCCGCTCGTCGCGGATCCGGAACGCCATCGCCATCCCGGTCGCGACGATCATCATGTCGGGCAGCATCGAGACCATCCCGACGCAGCCCAGGCGCCAGTCGCCGAAGTGCACGTTGCCGTCGCGCCCGCCGGTGACGCCGCCGGCCCGCCCCATGTACTGGCCGAGGATGCGCGCGGGCGTCACGCCGCGCACCAGGTGCGCGCCGAGGTCGCGGTGCAGGATGCACAGCCGGTCCTCCGCCGCCATGGCGAACGCCGCGCCGACCGACACCGCCTCCTGCCCGAACCCGTCGTAGAACGACCCCGGCACCTTGCCCTGCCGGTAGAGGTTCATCGCGCGCTCCTCGATGCCGCGCATGAGCAGCATGTACCGCAGCAGCTCCACGCGGTCCTCGGGAGTGAGGAACGCGGCCCCCTCCGCGCCCTGCGGGCTGGTCACGGCCACACGGCGAACATACCCGTTCGCGGGGACTAGCCTTCCCGGTGGATGGACGTACGGCAGGACGTCGAGCCGCTCTGGCGGAGCCGTGTCCGGTGGCGCCTGAAGGGCGCGCTGCTGTGGCCCGCGTTCTGGGGGCTGACCCTGCTCGACGCGCTGCTGCTCGGCGAGCTGCCGATCGCCGGCGACGGCGGCACCGACTTCATCCCGGCCCTGCTGCTCAGCGGGTTCTTCAACCTCGTCGCCGTGGCCGTCGTCGCGCCGCTGGCCGGGCTGGCCCTGCGCCGCCGCCGGCGCGACCTGCCGAGGATCATCGCCTTCGACCGCGCCGGCACGGCGCTCCTGCTGTGCGTGACCGCCGCGCTGCTCGTCGGGGGGCTGGTGCATCGCGACGAGCTGCGCGAGAATCAGCACGACCTGATGGTGCAGCGGCTCGCGGCCGTCCAGTTCATGGAGCGCCAGGCGCCCGTCGAGTACCGCCGCAACCTCCCGGCGACGACGACGATCAAGATGGAGGACGAGCTCTTCCGCACCTGCACGCCCGGCCCCGACCCGGACCGCTGGTACTGCGTCTACGTCGCGACCGACACCTCGCCGCCGGGCGTGACCGCCGACGAGAACCGCGAGTCCAACGACTCGCTGCGCGCGGCAGGAGGGTTCCGCTGACCGTGCGGCTCAAGCTCCCCGCCGATATGCCGATGACTGGAGGGATGCGCGTCACGCGAGCCTTCGTCGCGTCCGCAGGGGCGAGCATGTCCCTCGTGGCCGCGGCCGTCTCGGCCCTCTTCGTGGTCAGCACCGTCATCGCGGTGCAGGGCTGGCCCGGGGTCGACCCCGAGGACGACGTGCCCAGCCTCATGCTCTCCGAGGTCCCGCTCGCCGCGAGCGCCCCCAGCGGCGCCGCCGCTCCGGCCGCCGGCGCGCCCACGCCCGCGGCCGCCCCGGCGGCCATCGTCCTGGGCGGCGGCGGTGCAGGTGGCGGCGGCGGCGCGGGCACGGGTGGCGACGGCGCCGGCGGC
>DASVRH010000443.1:0-19191 GCA_036388715.1 Solirubrobacteraceae bacterium
CCATGTTCTGGTCGTAGGCGGAGATCGACAGGCCGTTGTCGCCGGTGGCGCCCTTGTCGCCCTTCTCGCCCTTGCCGCCCTGCGGGCCGATCTGCCCGGTCGCGCCCGGCGCCCCGGCCGGCCCGGTCGCGCCCATCGGCCCGGCGGGCCCGGCCGGGCCCTGCGTGCCGGCCCGCGGCTGGGCGCCGGCGGCGAGGTCCTTGACCGCGATCGATCCGTCCCTGATGTCGGCGCCCGTCAGCGAGGCGTTCTTCACGTTCTTTCCGGTGACGGTCAGCGCGGCGTACGACGTGCCGCCCAGGGCGAGGAAGACGGCGACCGTCGCCATGACGTTCGCGTAGGTGAAGCGGGACAAGACGAACCTCCGAGAGTTGACGCCCGCAACTCTCGGTCCCGCGCCCCCGACGTGAATCGGGGATGTGCCTAATCCTCAGGCGTCCGGCGTGGGCGGGCCGTCGACGTCGTCGAGGTCCACCTCGTCCGGCTCGGTGTCGCCGCCGCCGTCGAGCGAGGCCTCCGCGGCGCGGGCGGCGTCCTCGGACAGCATCGCCGACGGATCCGGCGCGTGCTCCTCGGGGGCGGACGGGCCGGCCTCGGCGTCGCCGCCGGTCGCGTCGAAGGAGACGGGACCCTCCTCGGCGACCACGTCGCCGAGCGGCACGTCGTCCTCGGCCTCGGACTCCACGACGAGCGCGATCGCGCTGACCGTGTCGCCGTCCTTGAGGTTCATCACCCGGACGCCCTGCGACATGCGGCCGTACCGGTTGATCCCGCGCACGCCGGTGCGCTGGACCATGCCGTTGGTGGAGATGAAGACGAGGTCCTCGTGCTCGCGGACGATCAGCGCGCCGGCCAGCCCGCCCTTGACCTCGGTGAGCTTGATCGTGCCGACGCCCTGCGCCCCGCGGTTCGTCTTGCGGTACTCGGAGATCGGGGTGCGCTTGCCGTAGCCGTTCTCGGTGACGACCAGCAGCTCCTGCTCGTCGCGCGCGACGTCCATGGCCAGCACGGCGTTGTCCTTGCCGGCGATCTTCATCCCGCGCACGCCCGTGGTGTCGCGGCCCATCGACCGGACGTCCTCCTCGTGGAAGCGGACGGCCTGGCCCTTCTTGGAGACCATGAGGATCTCGTCGTCGCCGCTGGTGCGGCGCACGGCGACCAGCTCGTCGTCGGGCAGGATCTTGATGGCGATGATCCCGTCGGCCTTGATCGGGGTGTTGTACTTGAGGAACTCGGTCTTCTTCACCGTGCCGTTGCGCGTCGCGAAGATGAGGAACTGGCCCTCGGTGAAGTCGCGCGTCGAGAGCACGGACTGGATCCGCTCGCCCTCGCGCAGCGGCAGCACGTTGACGAGCGCGCGGCCCCGCGCGGTGCGGCCCATCTCCGGCAGCTCGTAGACCTTCGACCGGTAGACCTTGCCGCGGTTCGAGAAGAAGAGCAGGTAGTCGTGGCTCGAGCACACGAAGAGGTGCTCGATGTAGTCGCCCTCGTTGAGGTCCATCCCCGTGATCCCGCGCCCGCCGCGGTGCTGCTGGCGGTAGGTCGCGAGCGGCAGCGTCTTGATGTAGCCGCTCTTCGTGATCGTCACGACCATCTGCTGGTCGCGGATGAGGTCCTCGATGTCGATCTCGTCCTCGGAAGGCGCGATCTGCGTGCGGCGCTCGTTGCCGAAGCGCTCGACGAGCTCCTCGAGCTCGCTCTTGATGAGGTCGAGCACCTGCTGCTCGTCGCCGAGCAGCGTGCGCAGCTCGCCGATGCGCTCCATCTTGTCGGCGTGCTCGGCGCGGATCTTGTCGGCCTCCAGCGCGGTGAGCGAGGACAGGCGGAGGTCGAGGATCGCGGACGCCTGGATGACGGTGAGCTCGAAGCGCTCGACGAGCTGCACGCGCGCGCTCTCGCGGTCGTTCGACCCGCGGATGACGGCGATGACCTCGTCGAGGTTGTCCAGCGCGATGAGCTGGCCCTCGAGGATGTGCACCTGCCGCTCGAGCTCGGCGAGCTCGTACTTCGACCGGCGCACGACGACCTCGCGCTGGTGGTCGACGTAGTGATGCAGCACCTGGCGCAGCGACAGCGTCTTCGGCACGCCGTCGACGAGCGCCACGGTGTTGACGCCGAACGTCGTCTGCATCGGCGTGTGCTTGTAGAGCAGGTTGAGCACGATGCGCGGATCGGCGTCGCGCTTGAGCTCGATGACCAGGCGCATGCCGCGCTTGTCGGTGTGGTCCTCGAGGTTGGCGATGCCGGCGATCTTCTTGTCGTGCACCAGCTGGGCGATCTTCGTGATCAGGCCGCCCTCGCCGCCCTTCTTCACCATGAAGGGCAGCTCGGTGACGATGATCGCCTCCTTGCCGCGCCCGACCTCCTCGATGTGCGCCTTGGCCCGCACGCGGACCCGTCCGCGGCCGGTCTCGTACGCGTCGCGGATGCCGGAGCGGCCGAGGATGATGCCGCCGGTCGGGAAGTCCGGGCCCTGGATGTGGTCGCGGATGAGCTCCTCGACCGTGATCTGCGGGTTGTCGATGAAGGCGATGACCGCGCCGGCGACCTCGCGCAGGTTGTGCGGCGGGATGTTCGTCGCCATGCCGACCGCGATGCCGGACGAGCCGTTGACGAGCAGGTTGGGGAAGCGCGCCGGCAGGACGAGCGGCTCGCGCTTCGAGCCGTCGTAGTTCGGCCCGAAGTCCACCGTGTCCATGTCGAGGTCGCGCAGCATCTCCTGCGCGATCCGCGTCATGCGCGCCTCGGTGTACCGCATGGCGGCGGCCGGGTCGTCGTCGATCGAGCCGAAGTTGCCCTGTCCGTCGACGAGCAGCTCGCGCAGGGAGAAGTCCTGCGCCATGCGGACGAGCGTGTCGTAGATCGCCGAGTCGCCGTGCGGGTGGTAGTTGCCCATCACGTCGCCGACGATGCGGGCGCACTTCACGTAGGGGCGCGTCGGGCCGAGCCCGTTCTCGCTCATCGAGTACAGGACGCGGCGGTGGACGGGCTTGAGGCCGTCGCGCACGTCGGGCAGCGCGCGCCCGACGATGACGCTCATGGCGTAGTCGAGGTACGCGGAGCGCATCTCGTCCTCGAGCGCGCGCGGCTCGATGTTGCCGCCGCCGATCACGTCTGCCGAAGCCATTCAGTCCACCCCCTTCGCCCTAGACGTCGAGGTTCGCGACGAGGCGCGCGTTGGACTCGATGAAGTCGCGCCGCGGCTCGACCTGGTCGCCCATGAGCATCGAGAAGAGCTCGGACGCCGCGGCCGCGTCGTCGACGGAGACCTGCGCGAGCGTGCGGCTCGCCGGGTGCATGGTCGTGTCCGCGAGCTGGTCGGCGTTCATCTCGCCGAGGCCCTTGAAGCGGGTGACCGGAACGCGCTTGGACGCCAGCCCCATGACCGCGTCGCGCAGGGCCTCGAAGGACAGCGCGTCCTCGACGTCCTCGCCGAGCCTGACCTGGAACGGCGGCGTGCCCGCCATCTCGACCAGGCTCGCGTGGACGCGGACGAACGCGACGTAGTCGGTCGACTCGAACAGCGACTTCGGGATCCGGTGCGTGCGCGCCAGCCCGCTCTTGCGCTCGACCGCGCGCACCCTGATCTCGTCGCCGGTCGAGTCCTCGACCTCGGTCGTGAAGGGCTCGCCCTCGTTGTCGGCGGCGTTGAGGAGCTTGATCGCGGCCTCGGCGTCGGCGACGCGCTCGTCGAGGATCGAGCTCTCCTCGAGAAACGCGACGAGGTCGTGCCCGTGCTCGGCGCGCAGCGAGGACGACCAGCCCTCGTACTGCTTGAGCAGACGCGTGAAGCGCTGCCAGCGCGCGTGCGTGAGCTTGAACGGCTTGGCGTCGCGGTCGACGATCTCCATGCGCTCGAGCTTGTCCTGGAGCAGGATCTCCTCGAGCTCGGTGTCGTTCTCCACGTAGCGGTCGGTGCGGCCCTGCTTGACCTTGTAGAGCGGCGGCTTGGCGATGTAGACGTAGCCGGCCTCGATCAGCTCGGGCATCTCGCGGAAGATCAGCGTGAGCACGAGCGTGCGGATGTGCGCGCCGTCCACGTCGGCGTCGGTCATGATGATCAGCTTGTGGTAGCGCGCGTTCTCCAGTGAGAACTCGTCGCGGATGCCGGTGCCGAGCGCGGTGATCAGCGCCTGGATCTCGTTGTTCTGCAGGACCTTGTCGATGCGGCTCTTCTCGACGTTGAGGATCTTGCCGCGCAGTGGGAGGACGGCCTGCGTGTTGCGGTCGCGGCCCTGCTTCGCCGAGCCGCCCGCGGAGTCGCCCTCGACCACGAACAGCTCGGTCAGCGCCGGGTCCTTGACCGAGCAGTCGGCGAGCTTGCCCGGCAGCGCGGAGTTCTCGAGCGCGGACTTGCGGCGCGTGAGGTCGCGCGCCTTGCGGGCGGCCGCGCGGGCCTGGGACGCCTGGACCGCCTTGCGCACCACCGCGCCGGCCGCCTTCGGGTTCTCCTCGAAGAACCGCGCCAGGCCGCCGTTGACGACCGACGCGACGAAGCCCTCCATGCCCGGGTTGCCGAGCTTGGTCTTCGTCTGGCCCTCGAACTGCGGGTCGGCCAGCTTCGCGCTGATGACGGCGGTCAGGCCCTCGCGGACGTCCTCGCCGGAGAGGTTGTCGTCCTTCTCCTTGAGGAGGCCCTCCTTGCGCGCGTAGGCGTTGATCGTGCGGGTCAGCGCGGAGCGGAAGCCGCTGAGGTGCGCGCCGCCCTCGTGCGTGTTGATGTTGTTGGCGAAGGAGTGGATCGACTCCTGGTAGGTCGCGTTCCACTGCATCGCGACCTCGACGGCGCCCTCGTCGCTCTCGCCCTCGAAGTAGATGACCTTGCGGTGGTTGGAGTCGACTTCCTTGTTGGCGTTGAGGTGCGCCACGAAGTCCTCGATGCCGCCGTCGTACTGGAACTCCGCGCTCTGCTTGCT
The DNA here is from genome assembly GCA_036388715.1 of Solirubrobacteraceae bacterium. Lineage (GTDB taxonomy): Bacteria > Actinomycetota > Thermoleophilia > Solirubrobacterales > Solirubrobacteraceae > CADCVT01. Next base: position 4,917 of record DASVRH010000443.1, read on the forward strand.
CTCGCCGCGCTCGTCCTTGAGCGTGATGCGAAGGCCGCGCGTGAGGAACGCGGTCTCGCGCAGGCGGGTGACCAGCGTCTCCCAGTCGAACTCGGAGACGTCCATGATCTCGGCGTCGGGGAGGAACGTGATCCGCGTGCCCGTCTCGCTCGTCTTCTCGCCCTTCTTCAGGTCGCCGAGCGGCGTGCCGCGGACGTACTCCTGGGACCACGTGAAGCCGTCGCGCCGGATCTCGACGAAGAGGTGCTCGCTCAGCGCGTTGACGACGGAGACGCCGACGCCGTGCAGGCCGCCCGAGACCTTGTAGCCGCCGCCGTCGCCGAACTTGCCGCCGGCGTGCAGGACGGTGAGGACGACCTCGACCGCCGGGCGGTTCTCCTTCTCGTGCAGCGCGACGGGGATGCCGCGACCGTCGTCGACGACCGTGACCGAGTTGTCGGGGTGGACCGTGACGTTGACCTCGGTCGCGTGGCCGGCGAGCGCCTCGTCGACCGAGTTGTCGACGACCTCCCACACCAGGTGATGCAGCCCGCGCACACCGGTCGACCCGATGTACATGCCCGGACGCTTGCGGACGGCCTCGAGACCCTCGAGGACCGTGATGTCCTGAGCGTCGTAGCCAGGCTCCTGGGTGTTGTCGTCAGCTGCCAACCGAGTCCTCCTAAGACAAGCGAACGCCCCGGACCGGATGTGGACCCGAGGCGGCTGAGCGCCCCGCCGCGGTCGTGCGGCCGGAGCGGGTTTCGGTTGTCAGAAGAATACCACACCACCCCCGTCAGACCCGCGCGGGAGCGGGCGGGAAAGTGCTGCAAATCAGCGGAAAACGCCGCGACTTTCACACGGGTCTGCGACGCGGCGCCGCCGTGCACCGCAGCTCGGTCACCCGCGGCGCCCCGAGGGCGGCGTTCAGGCGCTCGACCAGGTCGGGCGCGAGGAGGGTCAGCTCCTGCGCCCAGACGGCCGAGCGGCAGGCGATCGTCACCACGCCGGCGCGCTCGGAGACGGGCTCGGCCTCGGCCGCGACGACCTCGCCCGCGACCTCCGCCCAGACCCGCTGCACGGCGGAGAGGGGGGTCTGCGGCGCGAGCTGCCGGGCGAGCGCCTCGACCGCTCCGGCGGCGGGGACGGGGGCACGGCGCCGCGGCGGCCGGGGGTCGCGGGGGGCGGCCCGCCCGCCCGGGGTCTGTCCCCCCTCGCGGGTCACGCCGCGGCCGCCTCCTGCAGGACCGTGCCGTCGCGGACGGCGATCCTCGTCACCCCGGGCGCGGTCGCCCCGGGCACGTGGCCGAGGTCCGTCGTCGTCACGAACGCCTGGCCGCCGGCGGTGATCCGCTCGACGAGCTTCTCGCGCCGTGCGGCGTCGAGCTCGCTCATCACGTCGTCCAGCAGGAGGAGCGGGGCGCCGCCGCGGGCCTCGGCGAGGGCCTCGCGCTCGGCGAGCAGCAGCGCGAGGAGCGCGAGGCGCTGCTCGCCCTGCGACCCGTACGCGCGCAGCTCGCGGTCGTCGCGCAGCAGCGCGAGGTCGTCGCGGTGCGGCCCGCGGCCGGTGAAGCCGCGCTCGAGGTCCGAGTCGACGCCCGCGGCGAGCTCCTCGGCCAGCTCCTCCGCGCTGCCCGCCCGCGCCTTCGGCCGCTCCTCGAGCCGCGCCTCCCCGGCCAGGCCGAGCTCGGCCGCGGCCGCCGCGAACGGCGCGACGAGCCGCTCGACCGCCGCGGTGCGGTCCGCGCGCAGCGCGATGCCGTGCCGTGCCAGCTCGGCGTCCCACGCGCGCAGCGAGTCGCGCGAGGCCATCCCGCGCCGCACGCGGGACAGCAGGGCGTTGCGCTGCGCGAGCGCCTGCGAGTACGAGCGTCGCGTCGCCACCCGCGCCGGCCACAGGGCCGCGACCACCTGGTCGAGGTGGGAGCGCCGCAGCGCCGGCGGGCCCTTCACCAGCTCGAGCCGGTCGGGCAAAAAGACGCTCACCAGGGGGCGCGCCGCAGTGTCGGCCAGCCGCTCGACCGGCGCGCCGTCGACGCGGAACCGCTTCGCCTCGCCGGGCTGGAAGCCGACCGCCAGCTCGTGCTCGCCGTCGCGGTCGCGCGTGACGACCTCGATGCGCGCCGCCGTCGCCTCGAAGGCCACCACCTCGCGCTCGTTCCCCGTCCGGCACGAGCGGCCGGTGAGGCCGAAGTACAGCGCCTCGAGCAGGTTCGTCTTGCCGGCGCCGTTCGGCCCGTGGACGACGGTGAGCCCGGGCCCCAGCGCGATCTCCGCGCTCGCGTAGCTTCGCCAGCCCTTGACGCGCAGCGCCTCGACGACCGGCGCCGCCATCGCACTAGTCACCACGGCTCCGCCGTCCAGGCATCGCCCATGACATCGAGCGGCTTCATCCGGACGCCGTTGACCGGCCTTCGGCCTTCTAGACGTTCAGCCGGATCGGCATGATCAGGTACAGGAACCCACTCCCGTCGCCGGCCTCGATCAGGCCGGGTCGCAACGGGGAGATGAGCTTGAGCACCAGGTCGTCGGCGTCGACCGACTCGAGGCCGTCGCGCAGGAACTCGGGGTTGAAGCCGATCTCGAACGCTTCGCCCCCGAACGGCACCGGCAGCGACTCGAGCGCCTCGCCGACGTCGGGCGTCTGGGCCGAGACCTTCAGCTCCCCCTCGGCGAAGCTCAGCCGCAGCGGCGCGTTCTTCTGGGCCAGCAGCGAGATGCGGCGAACGACCTCGGTCAGCTCGCCCGTCGCCAGCCGCAGCTCGTGCTCGTAGGACTCCGGCAGCAGCTGGCGGTAGTTCGGGAACTGGCCCTCGATGAGGCGCGACGTCAGGACCATGCCGCCGACGTCGAAGATGATCTGGTTCGCCCGCTTGGCGACCTGCAGCGTGTCGCTGCCGGCCTGCTGCGCGATCCGCGCCAGCTCCTGCAGCGCGCGCGCCGGCACGTTGGCCTCGAAGGCGCCGTCCAGCGGGGCGTCGAGCGGCGTCTCCTTCACCGACAGGCGGTACGAGTCGGTCGCGACCATCCGCAGCTCCTGGCCGGAGGCGGAGACGAGGATCCCGGTGAGGATGGGCCGCGTCTCGTCGCGCGACGCCGACCGCGCCACCTTGCCCACGGTCGCGACGAACGCCTCCGCCGGGACCGTCACCACGGCGTCGCCGCCGGCGTCCGGGAACGGCGGGAAGTCCTCGGCCCGCAGCGTCCGGATGTGGAACGTGGCGGAGCCCGAGACGATCTCGACGTCCTGCTGGGAGGCGCGCAGCTCGATGGTCACGGTGTCCGACGGGAGCGCGCGGGCGACGTCGAGCGTCAGCCGGCCGGGGAGGACCGCGGTGCCCTCGCGCTGGATCTCGGCCTGGAGTGGGACGCGGAGCCCCACCTCCATGTCGGTGGCGCGCAGCTCGACCGCGCCGTTCTCCGCAACGACCTGGACGCCCGAGAGGGCCTGGACCGCCGAGCGGGTCGAGGCGACACGGGAGACGGTCTGAAGCTGGGCGAGCAGCTCTTGCGCCGATGCCTGCAACTTCACGATGAAGACCTCAAAGAGATGGAAGGAGTCATAGGGGCTGTCAACTTGTGCAGGACGAGGGAGATGTCCGGAGCTTGCGGGTTGGTCGCGTACATTCGGGCCGCCCGTCCTGTGCGCAGTCTGTCAGTCACGCCCGTCGGCACGTAGCTGGGTGGTCACGGCCTGGATGGCGTCGTAGGCGTCGCCGTCCGCGGTCATCCGCTCCTCGGTCCGCTTGACGGCGTGCATGACGGTCGTGTGGTTGCGCCCGCCGAAGGCGGCGCCGATGGCGGGCAGGCTGGCCTCCGTGTGCTCCCGCGAGAGGTACATGGCGAGCTGCCGCGGCCAGGAGACGCGCGCCGCCCGGCTGCCGGACAGGAGCTCCTCGCGCGTGAGGGAGAAGTGCTCGCACACGACGTCCTGGATGCGCTCGATCGTCGGCGCCTGCGGGCGCGTCCCGGGCTTCGGCGCGGAGGGGTAGAGGTTCGAGAGCACCTCGTCGGCGAGGTCGGCGGTCAGGGGCCGGCGGGTGAGCGAGGCGTAGGCGACCACGCGGATCAGCGCGCCCTCGAGCGCGCGGACGTTGTCGACGAGGCGGCCGGCGATCGCGTCGAGGAAGCCCCCGTCGCCGATCGGGATCCCGTCGTGGTGGGCGCGCTTGCGCAGGATCGCCACGCGCGTGGCGTGCGAGGGCGACGCGATGTCGGTCACGAGGCCGGACTCGAAGCGCTCACGCAGCCGGTCCTCGAGCGCCTGGAGGTCGCGCGGCGGGCTGTCGGAGCTGAGCACGACCTGCGCGCCGGCGTCGTAGAGCGCGTTGAAGGTGTGGAAGAACTCCTCCTCGGTCCGCGCCTTGCTCTCGAGGAACTGGACGTCGTCGATGAGGAGGACGTCGTTGTTGCGCCACTCGCCCTTGAAGCGGTCCATGTCGCGGGTCTGCGCCGCGGCGACGAAGTCGTTGGTGAATCGCTCGGCCGTCGTGTACCGGACGCGCATCGCGGGCTCGTAGGCCGACAGGTAGTTGGCGATCGACTGGAGGAGGTGGGTCTTGCCGACGCCCGGCGGCCCGTAGATGAAGAGCGGGTTGTAGGCGGTCCCGGGCAGCTCGGCCACCGCGAGCGCCGCGGCGTGGGCGAGGCGGTTCGTGTCGCCGATGACGAACTGGTCGAAGGTGAGCTTCGGGTTGAGGTGCGGGCGCTCGAGGCCCGCGGCGGCGGGCTCCTCGCCGGGGCCGGCCGTCGTCAGGTCGATCGACGCGTCCGGGCCGATCACGGCGGCGGCACACGTCTGGAGCACGCGCGCGAGGCGGCCGGCGACGAAGCGGCGCTCGTCCTCGGGCACCTCGAGCACCAGCGTCTGCCCGTCCATCTGCCGCAGGCGCAGGGGCGCCAGCCAGCGGTCGTACGCGGCGGGCTCGACCGCACGACGCAGCTCGGCCTGCACGCGGGACCACGTGTCGGCTGCGTCGGTCGGCGTCACGGCAGGCTGGTGCTCCTCCCTCTCCAGGGCGGTCGTCGGGCTGATTCGGAAGAGGGGGCGGCGGACCGCCCCGGCGAACGCGACGGTAGCACCGGGTCACGGGCCGCGCGGGAGGCTCACGCCGCAAAACGCGAAGGTTTCGTGAGCGCGTTGTGAACAGCCGTCCAAGGGGTTGTGCACAGCGCCCGCGGGGCCGCCTCCGGACGCCCGTCGTCTATCCTCCTCGCGCGATGAAGCGCACCTACCAGCCCAAGAAGCGCAAGCGCGCTCGGACCCATGGCTTTCGCGCGCGGATGCAGACCCGCGGCGGCCGCCTGACGCTGAAGCGGCGGCGCTCCAAGGGCCGCAAGCGCCTCACCGTCTGAGTGGACCTCTAGCGATGCCGCCCAAGCGCGGTCGCCTCTCCCGCAGCGCCGAGTTCGAGCGCGTGTACCGGCACGGCCGCTCGCACGGCAACCGCCACCTGGTCCTCTACGCGTTCCCGCGCGGGGAGGCCGACACCGGCGACCCCGAGCCGCGCATCGGCCTTTCGGTCTCGCGCAAGGTCGGCGGCGCCGTCGACCGCAACCGCGTCAAGCGCCTGCTCCGCGAGGCCTTCGCCGCCGAGTCGGGCCGGCTGCCCGCGGGGCACGACGTCGTCGTGGTCGCGCGGCCCGAGGCGCGGGAGCTCGCCGAGCGCGAGGGCCTCGCGGGCATCCGGGCCGCGCTGACGGAGCTCGTCGACAAGACCGCGGCCGAGCCGTCGTCGTGACCGCCGCCCGGCGGATCGCCGTCGCGCCGATCGTCGCCTACCAGCGGTTCATCTCGCCCGCGCTCCCGCGCCGGTGCAAGTACGAGCCGACGTGCTCGGCCTACGCCGTACAGGCGGTGCGGGAGTACGGCATACTGCGCGGGCTGGTCCTGGCGGGCTGGCGGCTGCTGCGCTGCAACCCCTGGAGCCACGGCGGCTTCGACCCGCCCGAGGCGCAACGACTCTTCCGCCGCTGACCTTCCCCGCCATGCGCTTCATCTTCGCCGACGTCCCCATCATCCAGCCGTTGATCGACCTCTTCGAGGAGGTCCTCGTCTTCTTCCACGACAGCGTGGGGCTGGGCTGGGGCATGGCGATCATCGCGCTGACGATCACCATCCGCGCGCTCCTGCTGCCGCTGACGCTCAAGCAGGTCAAGTCGATGCGGGAGATGCAGCAGATCGCGCCGCAGATGAAGGAGCTGCAGGCGAAGTACAAGGACGATCGCCAGCGCCTCAACCAGGAGATGATGAAGCTCTACCAGGAGCACAAGGTCAACCCGTTCGCCTCGTGCCTGCCGCTCCTCGCGCAGCTTCCGGTCTTCATCTCGCTCTTCTACCTGCTACGCAAGGACCTCCGCCACGAGGTCTGCGGCGCGGTCGGGGACAACCCGCCGCCGTGCGGCGCCTCGCCCGACTCGGAGTTCCTCTTCATCTCCGACATCACCGACAAGGCGACGGGCGCCGTGCTGATCACGCTGCTGGTCCTCTACGTGGGGTCGCAGCTCGCGTCGTCGCTGATGATGTCGATGTCGGCGGACCCGCGCCAGCGCTACATCTTCATGGCGCTGCCGTTCGTCTTCATCCCGTTCATCCTGTCGTTCCCGGCGGGCCTGCTCGTGTACTGGATCACGACGAACGTCTGGACGATCGTGCAGCAGCTCATCGTCCGCAAGACCGTCGGCCCGCCGATCCCGCGCGCGGCCGCCGCCGAGGGCAACGGGAAGGGCGGGGGAGGCGGCACCGCCGTGGGCGGAGCCGCTGCAAATCGGCCGAAGCCGAGCGGTGCCGGGAACGGCGACGGCGCGAAGCCGACGCGTCGCTCGGCGCCCCCGCCGCCGCCGAAGCGCAAGAAGAAGAAGACCGGGAGGCGACGCTAGATGTCCGAGGAGGCCGACGCCCTCCGCAAGCTGCTCGACACGGTCGTCGAGGCGCTCGACCTCGACGCCGACGTGGAGATCGACGACGACGGCGAGACGCTCACCGGCCGCCTCGACGGCGAGGACCTCGGGCTCTTCATCGGCCGCCACGGCTCGACCATCGAGGCCGTGCAGCACCTCGCGCAGCGCATCGCCGGCGGCGACGGGCCCGCCCGGCGCCGGATCGTCGTCGACGCCGCGGGCTACCGCGAGCGCCGCGCGCAGGTCCTCGAGCGCCAGGCCGACGAGGCCGCCGACCGCGCCGTGAGCTCGGGCCGTCCCGTCGCCCTCGACGAGATGACCTCGAGCGAGCGCCGCGTCGTGCACGAGTACCTCCGCGACCGCGGGGACGTCGAGACGCACAGCGAGGGCGACGAGCCGCACCGGCACCTCGTGGTCTCGCCCGCCGGCGACTGAGCGCCGCCGACGTTTCACGTTTTTCTCCCCGGTGAAACAATCGGGGCGTGCTCGACCCCTTCGACCGCGGCCTCGTTGTCGGGCTCCTGATCGGCGAAGGCCATTTCGGGGGCGACGGCAAGCATCCGCAGATCACCGTCCGGATGCACACCCGCCACGAAGGGCTCTTCCGCTGGTTGATGGAGCGCTTCCCACGGACGAAGCTCTACGGGCCCTACCACCACGGCGGCCGGTCGTACTACCAGTGGATGGCGCGCGGCCCGGCGCTCGTCGAGGACGTCCTTCCGGTCCTCGAGTCCGCGATCACGCCGGAGCTCGACGCCCACGCCTACGCGCGGCTCGACGGGATGCGGACGAAGTACGCGGACTACATCGCGGGCGTCCGGGCGCGGTCCGGGTGACCGCGTCGCGACGTCTGCGCGAGCTGGCGAGCGCCCGTCGGCTTCCGGAGGGCGCCGAGCCCCGCCTCGGCCGGCTGCTCGCGCTGCTGGCCGAGGACGACGCCGCCCCGACGACCGTCCGCGAGCCGGCACGGGCGGTCGACGCCCACGTCGCCGACTCCCTCTCCGCCCTGGAGCTCGAGGAGGTGCGGCGGGCCCGGCGGATCGCGGATCTCGGTGCGGGGGCGGGGTTTCCGGGGCTGGCCCTGGCCGTCGCGCTCCCCGCGTCGCATGTCTCGCTCGTGGAGAGCGTGGGCAAGAAGTGCGCGTTCATGGAGCGGGCCATCGAAGCGGCCGGGATCGCGAACGCCGAGGTGGTCTGTGCGCGGGCGGAGGAGTGGCCGGAGGGGATCGGCGCGCACGACCTCGTGGCCGCGCGGGCGCTCGCTCCGCTGGCGGTGATCGTGGAATACGCGGCGCCGCTGCTCGCGATGGGTGGGGTCCTGGTGGCGTGGAAGGGCGCCCGCGACGAGACCGAGGAGGCGGACGGCGCGGCCGCGGCGGAGGAGCTCGGGCTCAGCGCGGGCGCGATACGGGCGGCCGCGCCGTTTCCCACCGCCAATCGGCGCCACCTCCACCTGTACTCGAAGGTTATGGAAACGCCCGACCGATTTCCCCGGCGACCGGGAATCGCCCGCAAGCGACCACTCCGACGCTCGACCTGACGTCGAGAGACGGTGGTTCGGCCCCGAAGCGTCGCGCCCGTCCGACCGCACCCGCCGGTACCTTGGCTCCCGATGGGCACGGTGTACGCGATCGCGAACCAGAAGGGCGGCGTCGGCAAGACGACCACCGCCGTGAACGTCGCGGCCTGCATCGCGGAGGCCGGCTACCCGACGCTGCTCGTCGACATCGACCCCCAGGCGAACGCGACGGTGGGGCTCGGCGTGGCGAAGGACAGCCACCCGAACGTCTACGACGTCCTCGCGGGTGGGGCCGAGGCGCGCGAGGCGCTGCACGACACGAACGTCGAGCGCCTCCGGCTCCTGCCCTCCCACCCCGATCTCGCGGGCGCGAACGTCGAGCTCCCGCGCACCCCGGGGAGCGAGATCCGGCTCCGCGAGGCTCTTGCCCCTGTGCGCGACCTCTTCGCCTACACGCTGCTCGACTGCCCGCCGTCGCTCGGGCCGCTCACGGTCAACGCGCTCGTCGCCGCCGACCGGGTGATCGTCCCGGTCCAGACCGAGTACTTCGCGCTCGAGGGCCTGGCCGGCCTGCTCGACACGCTCGCGCTCGTTCAGCGCGAGCTCAACCCGCGCCTCACGGTCGCCGGGATGCTCCTGACGATGCACGACTCGCGCACGCGCCTGGCCCGCGACGTCGAGCGCGAGGTCCGCGAGCACTTCCCGTCGCTCGTCTTCGACACCGTCATCCCCCGCAACGTCCGCGTCAGCGAGGCGCCGAGCTTCGGCCGGCCGATCATCCACCACGACCCGCACTGCGCGGGCGCCGACGCGTACTTCGAGCTCGCGAAAGAGGTCGCCAGCCGTGGCTAACACCGCACAGAGGGGGATGGGCCGCGGGCTCGCGGCGATCCTCTCCGTCTCCGAGCCTTCCGACGCCGACGAGCTTCGCGAGCTCGCCGTCGACCTGATCGAGCCGAACCCGAACCAGCCGCGCCGGTCGTTCGACGAGGCGGCGCTGCAGGGGCTCGCCGAGTCGATCGGGGCCAACGGCGTCCTCCAGCCCGTCCTCGTGCGCCCGCGCGCGGGCGGGACCTACGAGCTCGTCGCCGGCGAGCGCCGGTGGCGGGCGGCGCGCCTGGCCGGGCTCGAGCGCGTGCCGGCCCTCGTGCGCGAGCGCGACGACGCCGCCACGCTCGAGCTGGCGCTCGTCGAGAACATGGCCCGCGAGGACCTCAACCCGATCGAGGAGGCGCGCGCCTGCGCGGCCCTCGTCGAGGAGCTCGGTCTCACGCGGGAGGACGTCGGCCGGCGGGTCGGCCGCAGCCGCGTCGCGGTGTCGAATCTGCTGCGCCTGCTCGACCTCCCCGACGAGGCGCTCGCGCTGGTCGAGGACGGCACGCTCACCGAGGGCCACGGCCGCGCGCTCCTGCTCGCCGACGACCACGCCGCCCGCCGCCGCCTGGCCCGCAGCGCGGCGGACGAGGGATGGTCGGTCCGGACGCTCGAGGCGAAGGCGCGCGAGGCCAACGGCGCGATCGGCAAGCCCGCCGCGAAGCGCGGCGGCGGAGGGCTCCACCCCGACCAGGAGGCGGCGGTCAGCGCCATCGCCGAGACCCTCGGCGGGGCCTTCGGCAGAGAGGTCCGCGTCCGCCCCGCGGGGGCCGGCTACAGGGTCGAGCTGGAGCTGTCGACCATCGAGGAGGCGGCGGCGATCGCCGCTACAATCCGCACTCCTCCGGGCGATTAGCTCAGCCGGTTAGAGCGCTTCTCTGATAAGGAAGAGGTCCCAGGTTCGAGTCCTGGATCGCCCACTCGCAACCCCGCTCCGGCGGGGTTTCTCGTCCGCCGGGGCCCGCGCCGCACCCGCACCGGTCAGGTTCCCCCGCGCGCCGCGCGCCCGCGCGACGCTGCCTCCGCCCGCTCCCGGACGAGCCGCTGGAACCTTGAGGCGGACACGACGTCGCTCACGCTGCCGGGGCGAGCCGATAGCGCGGCGCCGGTCAGCTCCGCCACGAGATCGTCGGCGTGGCGCGACGCCGAGGGACCGGTGAAGCCGATCGCATACTCGCGCCGCTCGCCGCCGATGAGCGCGACCCACGATGCCCGCTCGAGCTTCGCGCGGGCGAGGACGTGGTAGAGATCTGGGAGCGCCTCGGCCCGGGCATCCGCGAAGACCACCTCGACCCGCTCGGGCGTCCGGCCGGTCGCGAGGCCGGCGGGCGCCGGGCCGGGCCGACGCTCCGCCTCCGCCTCCGCTCCGTCCTCGGCGCCGGAGTCGACGACCAGTGCGGCGCGACCCGCGTCGGTCAGGTCGTAGGCCGCCTTCGAGGGCGCGCCCGGCGCGCCGTCCTTCCGCGGTGGCGGGTCGGCCGCCACCAGCAGGCCCTTCGCAGGGCTCGCGAGCTCCGCGAGAGCGCGGGCCATGTTCGACGAGTGCTTGCCGAGATGCTCAGCGACTTCGGCCGGCGTCATGGGCCGCCCGCGTCGCTGGATCTCCTCGCCGATGGCGCGACGGGTCACGGAACCCCAAGGACCGGGAGCTGCGCCCATTGCAATCGCCACTGTAAAGTCTCTCGCGCGTCTTTGCGCCGAATCACGCGCGCCCGACGAGGCGTCCGGGCCCGTCGACACAATTGCAGTCATGAGCGGCGTCACTGCAATTGCAATTCGTGGTCGACGAGCAAAACCCGCAACGTGCTCGGTCGTCGCGGCCGGCCGAGTGCGCCCTGCGCCCGGCGACGGTACGGTGCCGAACGATGAGGTCGCTGGCTATGCCCACTGACGCGCTCGACGACGCCATTCAGGCCACCGTCGCCGCCGCGAAGAAGGCGATCCTCGCGACCGCGCGCGACCAGCCCGACCGCTGGTGGACGGCGTACCACCTCAAGAACCGAGCGCGCAACGGCTGGACCGGCGGCACCATGGACCTCGCGCTCTTCGAGCTCCTCGACGAGCGCGCCCTTGACGAGGGACGGGACCTCCGGCTGCGCGCACGCGTCTGAGCAGCCGGTGAGGATCCGCATAGGATCCTCACCGTGAAGCAGCCGCTGGCACGCCGCACGCCCGCTCACCGCGCAGAGCTGACCGAGCGCTTCGCCGGGGGGACCGAGTCCGCCGCGGCTCCGAGCTGGCAAGCCGACTTCCGGACCCCGCAGCAACGCGATCGCGACCGCATCCTGTACAGCGCCGCGTTCCAGCGGCTGGCCTACGTCACCCAGGTCACGGCGCCCGAGTCCGGCCTGACGTTCCACAACCGGTTGAGCCACTCGCTCAAGGTGGCCCAGGTCGGCCGCCGCAACGCCGAACGGCTTCGCGCCCTGGCGAAGGCGAAGGTCATCACGGGGGCGGCGGCCACGCTCGTGCGCAGCGTCGACCCCGACGCGGTCGAGGCGGCGTGCCTGGCACACGACCTCGGACACCCCCCGTTCGGTCACATCGCCGAAGAGGTGCTGCAGGAGCGCGCGGCGCATGCGCAGATCCACGACCGCTTCGAGGGCAACGCCCAGAGCTTTCGCATCGTCACGCGGCTCGCGCAGCGCCCCAGCGCCAGCGGCCTCAATCTGACCCGCCAGACGCTCGACGGACTCCTCAAGTACCCCTGGAAGCATTGGAACGTCGACCCGCTGAACAAGCGTCACCGGAAATGGGGCTACTACGACGAGGACGAGGAGGTCTTCGCGTGGGTCCGCAGGCATCAGCCCCCGGAGGTGCGCGACGCGCTGCCGCCTCAGAGCATCGAGGCGGCGATCATGGAGTGGGCCGACGATCTCACGTACGCGGTGCACGACGTCGAGGACTTCTACCGGGCCGGCCTGGTTCCGCTCGAGCGACTCGGCGAGGAGGACGGCGAGGAGATGGGCCACTTCGAGAAGCTGCTGCGCCGCTACGACCAGGAAGAGCCCGGGGTCCTCGGCGCGCCCGTCGACCAGATCCTCGCCGCCTCGCGCCAACTCTTCCCCTCACCGAAGATGCCGACGGGGCCGTACCGAAACACGCGTGAGGACCGACGCCGCGTCCACCGCATGACCTCGGACCTGATCACCGACTACCTGAGCGCCTTCAGGGTCACCGACGACCCGAAGACCGGCGAGGTCGTGCTGAAGATCGACGAGACCGTGCGCAAGCGGGTGGCCGCGCTGAAGGCCCTCGTCCGCGTGTACGTCGTGCGACGGCCCGGGCTTGCCGTCGTGCAGCACGGTCAGAAGAGGGTCATCGGCGACCTGTTCGACTTCTACCTCGACGCGAGCGCGGAGGAGGGCGGCGACCGGCGGCTGTTCCCGCCGGGGCCGCGTGCGCTGCTCGACGCCGGACCGGACACGCTCGAGCGCCGCGTCCGCATCGTCATCGACCTCATCGCCGGGCTGACGGAGGACAGCGCGATCCAGCTCCACCAGCGGCTCGTCGGCGGAGCGGCCGCGCCGACGCTCGACGCGACCGCGCAGATGGCCTGATCGAGCACGGATCAGGCGTCGCCCGGCATCGCGTCCTTGGGCGCGTAGCGGTGGTGGATCCCGACCGGGTTGCCGTCGGGGTCGGCGAAGTAGGCCTGCTTGCAGACGCCGCTGTCGATGACGTCGGAGGCGAACGTCACGCCGCGCTCCTGGAGCGCCGCGTGAGCGGCGTCGAAGTCCTCGACCTGAAGCGCGATCGGGCCGCCGTTGGGGCGGAACTCGCGGCCGAAGGCGTCCATCTGCATGAGGGCGAGCGTGAGGTTGCCGGCCTGGACCTCGTAGGCCGGCATCCCGCCCCACTGCTTCACGAATTCGAGCCCGAGGACGTCGGTGTAGAAGGAGCGCGCGCGCTCCGCGTCCTGTGTCGGGACGACGACGAAGTCGACGCCCGTGACGGGCGAGGTGGAGGTGGTCATGCGGACGACGCTACAGGCGGCGCGCGGTGAGGGTGACCCTCTCGGCCTTGCCTCCGGCCCGGGCCACGACCGTCGCGCGGTAGTCGCCGCGCCGCAGCCGCGTGCGATCGCGCAGGACGAGCCGGCGCACGCGCGTGCCCGCGCGCGAGAAGCGCTTGCGCGCGACGACCTTGCGGCCGCGGCGGATGGTGACCCGCACCGAGCCCGGCTGGTTGAGCCGCACCGACACCCGCAGCGGCTTGCGCGTGCGCCCGCCGAAGACGGGTCGCGTCAACCGGGCCAGGCGGATGAGCCTGCACCGCCGCGAGGCGTGGAAGCCGGGCCGCACGCGCACGCGGCGCCCGCGCTTGCGGAACGCGATCCGCCGGGCGTCCTGCACGCCGCCCGACCGCATCCGGAAGCGCGCGAAGTAGAACCCGTTCCCGAGCCGCCGCGAGCCGCGCCACAAGAAGCCGCGGCGCTTGCGCGCGAAGCGCGCGACCCGCTTCTCCGTCACGACACGCCGCCCGCGCGACTCGCGGAACACGTCGACCGTGAACGGCCGCTTCACCTTGCGCGCGACGCGGAACCGCAGCCCGCGGCGCGTGTTGCGCAGCCGCACCGACGCAAAGCCGCGGATCGAGGAGCACGAGACCGGCGCGGGCTCGACGACGGGCGGCGCGGTGGGCGCCACGACCGACGGCCCGGCGCCCTCGGCGGCGCAGCGCCGCGAGGCGTCCTTGAAGACGTACCGGTAGACGCCGCGTCCGAACGTCGCGACGAACAGCTCGTCGGGGTGACCCGGGCGGAAGCGCAGCGAAGACACGGGCACCGTCGGCAGCCCGGTCCCGAGCCGCACGTAGTCGCCGCCCGTCGTGTCGCACGACGCGAACACGCCGATGTCGGTGCCGACGACGAGCTGCCCGTCGTGCAGGACGGACCAGTTGGCCGGGATGTCGGGCAGGTTCCCGGAGACGTCGGTGAACGACTCGCCGGCGTCGGTCGACTTGAACACGTGCCCGCTGCCGACGCGGCTCGTGTCCTCGGCC
>DASVRH010000444.1:0-10724 GCA_036388715.1 Solirubrobacteraceae bacterium
GCCGCTCGCGCCCGCGCCGCGGTCGGCGAAGCTGCGGATGCGGATCCCGACGTTGCGCCCGCGCCGCCCGATCGAGGCGCGCAGCACCGGCGGGGTGTTGTCGATCCGGATCGGCCGCGGCGGGCCGGCGGTGGCCTGGCCGCGGCGGTCGACGGCGAGGACGTACCAGCGGTGGCGCCCGTCGCTGACCAGGCCCGGCGTGACCGGCAGCTCGGTCTCGGCGGTCTCGGCGATCTGCTGGCCGTCGAGGAAGACGCGGTAGACGATCGGCGGCCACAGGTCGCGCGCCGAGGCCCACTTGAAGCGCTCGAGCTTGCGCAGGTTCGTGGTGTTCTGGCCGAGCGGGCGGGCCGGCGGGTCGTCGTAGAGCGCGGCGACGAGGCGCCGCTCGGCGCCCGCCCCCTGCACGAAGCTCACGACGTGGTCGGACACGCGGGTGGAGCCGCCGACCAGGCCCGCGTCGGCGTCGACGGCGCCGAAGGCCGGGTTGCTCAGCGTGACCTCGGGCTCGAGCTTGACGAACTGGACCTCGGTGAAGCGCCGGGCGCGGACCGTGACGTCGGTGCCGTTCGTGCCCGCGAACCACGTCAGCGCGCCGTTCTCGTTCTCGCCGACGAGCGGGATCGGCTCGGGGTCGACGCCGGTCGGGCCGCTGTCGAAGCGCTGGATGCGCTCGTGCTTGTTGTTCCAGATCGCGCCGCCGATGACCTCGTTCGACGTCGCCGCCGCGGCCGTGACGCCCTCGCCGCGGCCGGTCAGCGCGACGCTGCCCCGCTGCGCGGTGAAGCCGCCGTCGATCGGGAACGGCGCCTCGAACTGGGAGCCGACGAGGCGGCGCACGAGGACGCGCGGGCCGGTCGCCGTCTGCTGGCGGAAGGCGACCTGGGCGAAGCTCGAGTCGTCCTCGATGTCGATCTCGGGGCGGTCGGCGTCCGTCGCCGCGCGGCCCTCGAACTCGTTGAGGGTCAGGTCCTCGATCGTCTGGCCGAGGCGGTACTCGAAGAGGCGCCGGCCGTACACGTGGCTGCGGCCGTCCGCCCCGTCCTCGCCCCACACGACGACCGCGCTGCCGTCGGCGCTGACGGCGATGCGCGAGCGCTGGTCGTCCTCGCCGGCGCTGCGGGCCGCGTCGAAGTCGACGGGCGCCGGCAGGACGGTGAACTCCTGCTTGTCGCGGTCGGCGCGGGCGACGCGGACGTCGCCGTTCTGCGTGTAGGAGACGTAGACCGCGCCGTTGATCGACATGTCGATGGACGGGTCGCTGACGCCGCCCTCGGCGAGCGGGCGCGCGGCGGTGAAGGCCGGGGCGCCGGCGGGTCGCACGGCCGTGAAGAGCGACCCGTTGCTGACCCACGCGATGGCGATGCGGTCCGGGTTGGCCATGGCGAGGACGGGGTCCTCGGCGCCGGGGGCGATCCCCTGGTCGATCCGCACCGGCGGCTCCCACGCGCCCGCGTTCATGCGGACGAAGAAGACGTGCGGCGTGCCCCCGTCGCGCTTGAGGTAGACGACGCCGGCCATGCCCTCGCGGGCGACCCGGGCGTCCTCGACCGAGACGATGTCCGCGCTGGGGCCGTCGAGCTGCTCGGCGGGGAACCACGCGGCCTCCGCGGTCGCGGGCAGCGCCAGGACGGCGATGAGGGCGGGGATCAGACGGCGACGCATGGGCAGCGGGGTTCCTCCGGCGGGGAATCGGGCGACCGTCTCGGAACACGGACGGGCGCGGGAAGTCGCGCAGCTTAGGAGGTAGCCGCGACGACGATGCCCTCGGCGGCGGCCTCCTGCTCGAAGGCGCTCACCTCGCGGTCGATCCGCTGCTCGTCCCAGCCCAGCTCACGGCCCACGGTCTCGGCCACGCGGCGGACGAGCTGCGGGTCCTCCTGGAGCTCTCTGGCGGCGAGCAGGGCGAGCCTCGTGCGGCGGAAGAGGACGTCGGCCACGCTCGTGACCTGCTCCTTGTGCGCGGCGTGGGCGGCCTCGGCGAGCAGGTCGGGCAGGCCGGGGACGATCGGCTGTGCCAGCTCGCCGCGCTCGGCGGCGACCCTGAGGACGTCGTGGGCGGCGTGGCCGTAGCGGCCGGCCAGCGCCCCGTAGGCGTGCTCGGGGACGCCCTCGATCCGCGGCAGGTCGTCGCGCGGGATCGCGTAGCCGAGCGGAATCTCGTGCGTACGGCAGGGGGCGTCGGCGTTGTCGCGGTCGACGATCCGGTCCACCGTCATCTTCGCCATCCGCCGCCAGGTGGTCAGCTTGCCGCCGGTGATCGTGATCATGCCGCTCGAGGTCTCGTAGAGCTCGGCCTTGCGGCTGATGTCGACGGACTTCTTGGGGTCGCCGGTGGAGATGAGGGGCCGGACGCCCGCGTACGCGCCGGTGATGTCCTCGGGCCCGAGGCTCGTGCCGAAGAAGCTGTTGGCCGCGTCGAGCAGGTAGTCGACGTCGTCGGTGGAGGGCGGGATGTTGTCGAGCGAGTCGCCGTCGTAGTCGTTGTCGGTCGTGCCGATGAGGGTGCGGCCGAGCCACGGCAGGGCGAAGATGCTGCGGCCGCCGCCGGCGGGGACGATCGCGCCGGCGACGAGCGGGACGTCGTCGGCGTGCAGCGTGATGTGGGTCCCTCTCGACGGGCGGATCCGCGGCACCTCGGCCTCGTCGTGCAGCTCCTCGGGGCGGATGCGGTCGGCCCAGACGCCGGTGGCGTTGACGACGGTGTCGGCGCGGATCTCGAACTCGTCGCCGGAGTGGACGTCCTTGGCCTTGACCCCCGTCGCCTTGCCGTGCTCCTCGCACAGCTCGGTGACCTCGACGCCGTTGGCCATGACCGTGCCGAACCGCTCGGCCTCGCCGAGGACGGTGAGGACGAGGCGGCTGTCGTCGGTCTGGCAGTCGTAGAAGAGGTAGCCGGAGGTGGGCGCGCGCTGCTCGAGCGCGGGGATCAGGCGGACGACCTCGTCGCCGTCGATCGTGCGGTGGCGGTCGGGGCTCCACTCCGCGGGCTCCGCGGCCTCGGCGCGCCGGAGGCGCCGCGGCCTGCGCGACCTGATCTTGTCGCGGCTCATCACGTCGTAGAGGTGCAGGCCCGCGCCGATCTTGCGGTCCGGGCTGTTGTCGTCGAAGGCGGGGACGACGAGCGGCAGCGGGTGGACGAGGTGCGGCGCGAGCTGGACCATCAGCTGGCGCTCCAGCAGCGCCTCTCTCACGAGCCCGAGGTCGAAGTTCTGGAGATACCTGAGGCCGCCGTGGACGAGCTTCGAGGAGCGGCTGCTCGTGCCGGACGCGTAGTCGGCCTTCTCGACGAGGGCGACGCTGTAGCCGCGGGTGGCGGCGTCGAGCGCGACCCCAGCGCCCGTGATCCCGCCGCCGATGACGACGACGTCGAAGTGCTCGGCGGCGAGGGCCTGGAGGGCGTCTTGTCTGGCGATCACTGCGTCGCATCCTAAGGGGGTCGATTCAGGGATCCGTCCCCATGATCGGGGGGCTCCGGTCGCGCAGGCTCCTCGGCATGCGCACCACACGTCTCATCGCCCCCCTCGCCGCGGCGGCCTGTGCCGCCGCCTTCGCCGTCCCCGCCACCGCCGCAGCCGGCCCCGTCGGCAACTACTCCGGCTACGCCGTGCACGAGTCGCTGCCCGACTGGGCGCCGCTCGACACCGAGCCCTTCGAGTTCAGGCTCGTCATGCGGATCTCCAAGCACCGCGGCGGGACGCGGCTGACCGCCCTCGTCGCCACGATCCGCAAGTTCTGCTCGACGCCGATGGTCGACGACGTCCGGATCGTGAAGATGGACTTCCGCGGGCCGCGCGTCAGCGCGAACGGGTCGTTCTCCTACCGCGTGAAGGGGATCTCGTTCTCCGGCCGCGCGCACAACGGCGTGCTCGAAGGGACCGCCTCCGGCGGCAACGACGAGTGCGGCGTCGAGGGCGTGAAGTTCCGCCTGAAGCGCGTGCGCGGGCTGAACGTCTAGGGGTGGTGTAGCCCGTAGTGCACGGCGGCGGCGATGTTGTCGCCGTTGATCTCGGCGTGCGCCGCCGAGACGCTCAGGTCGACGCCCAGGAGCAGCGCCGCGATCGCGAGAGCGATCGTGGCGTGGGCGTCGGCCTCGGGCGGCGGTGGCTTCAGGATCTCGCCGGTCAGGACCGGCTTGCGGCCGCTCTTGTCGAGCTCGAGCTTCAGCAGGTTCTTCACGGTGCGGCCCTTCACCGTGTACGCGTCGGCGCCGATCGTGAGGACGTCGGCGCGGAGTGTCCTGCGAGTCAGCGTCGCCTCCGGCTGACCCGCTGCGCGCCACCCGTCGTCCGTCTCCTCGATCCGCCACGCGCGCTCGTCGGCGACGATCTTCACGGCACCGCCGAGAACCGACTTGATCGTCGCGACGCGCGTCGCTCCGTGCTGGACCTGCAGGCGCCGTTGCCGTCGGGCGCGACGCGGATCCGCTCGCCGGCGTCGTAGCTCGGCGGGTGGGTCACGCTTCGACGCGCGGACGCTCCCAGTCCCGGCGCGCGCGGTCGAACTGGTCCCAGTCGATGGGGCCGGGCGTGTCGTCGCCGGGGTCGCCGCCCTCGCCGCCTCCGTCGTCATCCCCTCGTGCGTGCCAGAAGGCGAAGCAGAGGGCGACGGCGCCGGCCATCAGGAGGAGCCAGGCGCCGTCGTGGCCGATCGACAGGGTGCCGAGGCCGGCGAAGTAGAGGAGCGCGGCGGCGGCGCCCCACAGCTTCGCGATCCCCACGTCGCGATGATCGGGCGGCGGGCCGTACAGGGACCGCCAGATCGAGACGATCAGCACGGCGGCGACGGCCGCCTTGATGGCCAGCGGCAGACCAGACATCGGTCCTGTGAAGTTTCGCCCCCGAACGGCGGTCAGCGCAAGGGCTGCAGCCAGACGGCCGTTCCGGCGGCGAATCCGCGTGCGGCCGGGGTCCGGACCTCGATCCGGCTGAGCCGTCTCCCTCCGCGCCTCGCGAACCGCGCCCGCCACCGTCCGCCGGCGATCCTCACGCGCCTGACCTGCGCCCGCCCGCCGCGCGTACGCAGCCGCACGGTCGCGGTTGCGCTGAGGTCCCTCGCCGACGTCCCGAGAACGACGATCCTCCTCCGCCCGCCGAGCACGTGGACGATCCGGACGCGCGGATCCATCGCGCCCCCGAGCACCGTGACCGGCGAAGGCGTCATCGCGGGGAACACCGTGGGCGACCCACCGCTGACCTCCCCGCCGCCGACGGACCCGTCGCCCTCGCCCGCGTCCGCCGCGGGCCCATCCGCCTCCGCGTGTGGACCGGGCACCGCCGCCCCCGGGACCTCCCCACCAGGCTCCTCCGCCCCGGGACCCTCCCCACCGATCCCCTCCTCCCCGCCCGCGCCAGGGTCCGGCGTCGGAGGAGCGATCCCCCGGACCGCCTGACCGACCCGCCACGCGCTCGCGTTGCCGGCCACATCGACGGCCCGCGCGCGGAAGACGTACGAGCGGCCCACCCCGGCCACGATTTCCGAGCCTGCCGCCACCCACGGACCGCCATCCACGCTCAGGTGCACCTCCGTCCGCGCGACGCCGGAAGCGGCATCCACCGCGTCGACCACCGGGGCCCCGATGCTCTCGCCCCCGACCACCTCCGCCGGCAGCTCGCCCATCGTCACGCTCGGCGGGGTGCAGTCGATCCGCACCGTCGCCGCCGTCGAGCTCGCCGCCTCACCCCCACCCGTGTCGACCGCCACCCCGCGGAGAGAGTGGACTCCATCGCCCCACCCACAAGGAGAGACCGGAATCGACCGAGGGCCGTTCAACCCCCGAGCGTCCGCACACGGCCGCGTGTACGAATAGGCGACGCCCACCCCGACGTCACGACACCCTCCAGCCGCCGCGCTGGGAGCATCGACCACGACCCGAGACACCCCATCCACCGAGACCCGCCGCCGCCGGACTCCCGTGTTGTCCTCGGCCGAGAACGACACACTCCCAACCCGATTCCACCACGCCCCACCCCCGAGCCCGGAGACATCCACCGCCGACACCGTCGGAACCTGCCGATCGTCAAGAGTCACAGTCGCGCCCAGGACCAGCGCCCAAACGGTCCGAAGCGTCGCCCCATGCGCGCAGTACGGAGCCACGACACACCGAATTCCGTACGCGATCGTCGTCGCGTTCAGCCCACTGAAAACGCGAGTCCCCTGGATGCGACAGAACGCCTGCCCGATACCAGGGACACAACTCTCGCCGCTGCGGTCGACTCCATCGATCCGCCCGTACGGCGTCCACTCATCCCGATTGCCGATGTCACGTGTGACCGAGGCGGCCACGATCTTGGTCCCGCTGGGCGCTGCGAACCGCCACTCCGCGTACGAGGCGTCAGGGGCGCCTTCCTCCCAAGCATTGATGACATCTCCGACGGCGAGGCCGTTGCTGAGCGGGCCGTAAGGGTTGGGGGTACCACTAGGACAAGCCAGTGCGTACTCGAGTTGGTCGGAGGCGGCGGTGCGAACGGGCGCCCATGCATAAGAGGCGCCGTCAGCGGCGTCGTTGCACGCGCGGACGGGGAATGTGCCTGCTCCTACCGGTTCTGCAGCGGTAGCGACTACAGCAAGAAGGGCGGCGGCAGAGAGTGTCGTCTTCGTGACGAAGGAGGCCACTGCGCACGCGGTCGGCCTTTGAACAAGTTCGCTTGAACATTTGACCTACCAGCGGACGGCCGTCCAGGGGGATGGGCCTAAGCCGCCGACGAACCGACATCGACCGACACCTGCCGCATGGCGCAGCCGGAACCGCCTCCTCCGGGACCTGATGTGTCGACCGCGGAGCCGACACTCGACATAGGCGCCGTCGTTCCCGTTCCGGACGACGAGCAGCACGCCTCGACGGCGACGCCGAACCCGCAGGCGCGGCGGCTCTGGCGAGCGGCGCGCCTCCTCGGCCCCGGTACGCCCGCCCAACCGCGAGGTGTCGCCAGGCGGCAGCGAGATCGTCGTCTCGGGCGCCTGCTCCAACGACACGATGCCAAGTCGTTCCAGTGGTTCGCGCAGATCAACGCGCGGCGGATCCCCCGCACGTGCGCTGCCGATCAGCCAGGCTTCTGCCTCACGGGCTGACAGCCCTGGCGCGTAGCTACGTAGCGCCGCGAGAGCCCCTGCGACGATCGGCGCGGAGAAGCTCGTTCCCTGAAGGTCCCAGAGTGCGCCTGACGGGCCGCCTTGTCGTAAGGGACAACCGGGCGCGGCGATGTCCACCCCGGACCCTCGCGCACTGAACGGGCAAAGACTCTCGCCATCGTGCCCGGCCACGGTCAAAGCGGAATCAAATCGCCCGGGAAAAGCCGCGACGTCGCTCGTGTTGCCCGCCGCCGCGACGACATTGACGTCATGCCGGTCGCGAGCGCGGGTGATCCAGTGCGCAAGTTCGTCCGCCTCGCCGGCCTCGATCGTCTGCCCACCCAGCGAGATGACGATGACTTTCGTCGCCGCGTCGAGCTTCAGGCATCGCGTGATGGCTCGGATGTAGTCCTGCCAGCTGGCTCCTCCTTCGCGGGGGAAGACTCGGACGCTGGAGATTCGGGCGTGGGGGAAGGCTCCTGCTCCTCCCCAGCCGTTGACGGCGGCTGCCGCGAAGTGGGCTACGAGGGTTCCGTGGCCTGGGGAGTCCTCGGTCTCTCGGATGTCGTCGAGGGTTCCTCCGTCGTAGGCCCAGCGGGCCGTGATGTCGAGGTCGGGGGTCGGGGTGACTCCCGTGTCGATGATGCAGATCGTCGCCGGGTTCTCCGGGGGTGGTGCGGTCAGCAGTGGGGTCAGCCCGGCGGCCTCGTGCCACCAGGTCGGAACCGCGTCGGGAAGCTGGCCGTGCGCGGGTTTCGCGTTGGTGAGGAGGCCGATCGTGAGGAGGAGCGCGAGGGCGGCGACGAAGGGTGCTCGCCGCGGGGCGCGCGCGGTGGCGCGCCCCGCCGCGAGCGAGGACGTGAGGCTCACCTGACGCGCCGCGTCACGACGCGGCTGGTCCCGTCGAGGTACGGCCACCCGGCCTCGGCGACCGCGCGCGCCCGGAACTGGAGCCGCGCTCCCGGCCTGCGCACCTTCAGCCGGTACCGCCCGCGGAAGGCGCCGGCGCGGGTCGCGCGGCGCGTCGCGAACGTCTGCCAGCGGCCGCCGCGCACGCGACCCTGGAGCACGACGAGCTTGCCGGCCCGCGGCAGCGGCTTCGACAGGACGCGCCCCGAGTACCGCACCGCCGCACCCTGAAGCCGCACCCCAAGCCGCACTGCCGCCCGGACGCGCAGCGTCAACGCCGCGGCGCTGACGACGTCGCCCTCGCGTAGGTATCGGTACTCGAACCGGAGCGTGCGCGACGACGAACGAGCGGGGACCCGGTAGACGAAGGAGCCGTCGGACCCGGTGACCGCCGGGGCGGCGGCCACCGCCCGCGCGCCGCGCACGGCGGCGACGGAAGCGACGTCGACCACCGCGTTGCGGATCGGCCGCCCGCTCTCGTCCACGAGCCGCCCGACGGCGCCGGCCGAGCGCGAGAAGGCGAGCGTGCGACTAGCCCCGCCCCGCCCCGCGAACTCGACCGACAGGCGCGCCCGCGGCGACGCGCCCTCGCCGTTCACCCCGGTGGGCGAGGACGAGGCGGACGAGGCCCCCGGCGACGAGCCCAGGCGCGTGGCGGAGAGGCCGGACGGATTGTCGGTGTGCCCGCCGGAGCCGGAGCCCGAGCCCCCGCCGGAGCCGCCACCCGGCGGAGGCGGCGGACCGGTCTCGCCGGGCTCGTCGACCTCACCGTCGCCGTCGTTGTCCACGCCGTCACGGTCGGGCGGCAGCGTCCCGTCCTCGAGCGTCACGACGTCGGTGACGAGCGAGGCGGCCTGCGCGCTGCCCTCCGACGAGGAGGCGGTCTCGACGACCCGCATCCGCCGCCCCACGTCGTCCGCGCCGAGGACGTACGTCGCGCCGACCGCGCCGGGCACGTCGACGCACGCAGACCCGTCACGCGAGCACCGCTGCCAGACCTGCCACACCGAGACCTCGGCACCGTGACCGTCCCACGCGCCCGCGACGGCCGCGAGGCCGGAGCCCCGCCGCGCGAGGCCCTCGACCGCCGGATCCGACACCACCTCCGGCGGCGGGACGTTGTCGATCGTCACGTCGCGGTTGAGGACCGTCGCGACGTTGCCGCCCGCGTCCTCGACGACCACGCGCAGGTTGGCGTCGCCCTCGGGGAGCGATGTCGTGTCGAACGTCTCGCTCACCGAGGCGCTCGTCCGGCATGGGACCTGGTAGGCGAACTCGTAGTCGTCGCCGTTCGCCGGATTGACGTCCGCGCAGCGCCCGCCGTCGTCATGGACGATCCGCGAGAGGCGCACCGCGCCGTCGAGGACAAGGCGCACGCGATAGAGCCCGGCGCCGGCGTCGGTGGCCGAGAAGTCGACGTCCTCGACGCCGCGCAGGACCGACGCGGTCGAGAGCGAGCCCGTCGCCGCGCCCGGCTCCGGCGCCGAGCGGTCCTCGAGCGCAAGCTTGGCGCCGTAGATCCGCACGGTCTGCGTCCCGTCCGCCGTGCACGTCCACCCGCTCGGGATGTCGCACAGCACGCTGACGTCGAAGCCGTTGATCTCGTTCGACCGCACGACGACCCGGTTGGAGGACCCGAAGGGCACCGCCGACGTCCCGCGCGACGAGCACCCGTCGCCCCACGTGCAGTGGTCGTCGACCGGCTGGCCGAAGATGTGGTCCCAGCGGCCGTTGCGACTGACCGTCCACCCGAACCGCCCGCTCACCTTGCCGTACCGGTAGAGCACCCCGCCGTTGAAGACGAGCGGCGCCGGCACGCGGTAGCGCAGCGCGCCGCCGCGGTTGGCGACGGTGGAGGTCCAGCCCGCCCCGGTCGTGACCGGCACGCCGGAGGAGCCGTCCACCGGCCCGAGGCACCGCGAACGCGTCGCCGACACCGCGGCGAACTGCACGTTCCACATGTTCGTCGTGCCGTCCGGCAGCTTGCCGTTGGCGCCGACGACGCCGAGGCCGGTGTCCGGGTTCGCGCACAGCACGTGCGTGTAGGTGCCGTCGCTGGCGAGAGCGCCCGACGGAAGGGCGAAGAGCACGACGACGAGGCCGGCGACGAGCCGGCGGAAGCAGACCTGCATGGGACTCCTCGGGAGGGAGAGGGAACGGAGCTGGTCAGCACCCGCCGACCATTGAGCGACCGCAGCCTGGCACGCCGCCCACGGGCGGCGCAACGAACACACGTCCAGCGACTTGGCCACGCGCCGAAGAGGACGCGCGCGCCGCGGATTCGCCCCCGGCTAGGCCACCGGCGTCCGGGCGCGGTTCGCCTGGGTGGCGAGCAGCTTCATCCCCAGCGCCCGCGCGTCGCGCGCGACCGCCGCGAGCGTCCCGGACGGCTCGAGCCCGACCCGCGCCCGCACGTAGCGAGCACGCAGCGCCCACGCGCGCGACCCGGACGCGTCGATGCCCTCGATCCACCCGCGCGCGTCGTCGACCCGCCCGAGCAACCCGCACAGCTCCGCGAGCCACAGCCCGACCGGCCCCCACGTCGCCGCCCATCCGAACGCGCCCCAGCTCGACCCGTACGGCGCCAGCAGCTCGACGACCGCCGCGGCACGCGTCTCGTCGCCCGCCTCCACGCACGCCTGCGCCGCCACGCACATGAACCCCAGCCACCACCCGTCGCGCGGGATGGCGTCGAGCGTGCGCAGGACGCCGTGGGCGTCGCCGAAGCGCCCGGCGCGCGCGTC
>DASVRH010000445.1:0-5826 GCA_036388715.1 Solirubrobacteraceae bacterium
CCGGGGTGGCCGCGGCCGCGGCGGGCGCGACCGCGACGCCGACGGCGACCGCGAGGACGTCACCGTCGAGGGCACGGTCGAGCTGCTGGGCAACGGCTCCGGCTTCCTGCGCCTCTCGCCGCCCGAGCCGTCGGACGACGACGTCTACATCTCCGCGGCGCAGGTCCGCCGCTGCGAGCTCGTGACCGGCGACAAGGTCGCCGGGCCGATGCGCCCGCCGCGCCGCTCCGAGCGCTACCCGTCGCTCATTCGCATCGACACGATCAACGACCGCTCGGCCGACGAGGTCGCCGAGGGCACGCCGTTCGACGAGCTGCCCTGCGGCTTCCCGACCGAGCGCCTCGCGCTGGGCTCCGACGACCCGACGCTGAAGGCGATCGAGTGGCTGACGCCGCTCGGCCGCGGCTCGCGCGCGACGATCGTCGGCGCCGCCCGCGCCGGCAAGACCGAGGCGCTGCGCCGCCTGGCCACTGCGCTCGGGACCACGGACGCGCTCGAGGTCACGGTCGTGCTCGCCGGCGTGCGGCCCGAGGAGGTCCCCGCGTGGCGCGCCTCCGGCATCGAGCCGGTCTCGACGCTCTCGTTCGCCGCCTCGCCCGACGGGCAGGCCCAGGCCATCGAGCGCGCGGTCGAGACCGCCAAGCGCGTCGCGGCGCGCGGCGGCGACGCGGTGGTCCTGATCGACACGCTGAACTACGTCGACCCGCGCAGCGCCCGGCGGGCGCTCGCGGCGGCGCGCAACATCACCGACGGCGGCTCGCTGACGATCATCGCCACGGCGGACCTCCCGCTCGGCGGCGAGACGACGGTGATCGCGCTCGACGCCACGCTGACGGCCACCGGGCGCTTCCCGGCGCTCGACCTCGTGGCCAGCGGCGCGCTGCACGCGGAGCTGCTCGTCGGCGAGGCCGGCGCGGACGCGATCGCGCAGGCGCGCGGCACCGCGATCGCGGGGTAGGCGAGGGCGGCCCCTAGCGGGGCGCGTAGGCGACCTTGGACCAGCTCGGCTCGGGCGCGAGCTGGATCGCCTCGTCGTTGCGGTCCGGCTGGACGTAGGCGAACTGGAGCGTGCGGTCGTCGAACGACACGCTCAGCTCGCCCTCCTTGACGCGCTGGTCCAGCCAGGCGCTGCGGAAGACGAGGCGGCGCAGCCAGTGAACGAGGCTGCGGTCCGCGGGGCCCACGAGCTCGGGCCAGCAGTCGTTGACGTGCTCGCCCAGGCCGGAGGCCGGGTCCTGGATCTCGCCGTTGACGGCGAGGTTCACGAGGTCCTCGCGCTCCGGCTCGCCGAGGTGCTCGCGGACGAAGCCGAGCTTGCGCGCGGCCTGCTCGCAGCGCTCCGAGAAGTCGCGCTCGTTGAAGGTGAAGCGCAGCTCGCCGTACTCCAGGACGAAGTCCTCGCCGGAGTCGTAGTTGCCGCGTCGCTGATCGTTCGGGGTCGTATCCATGCGTTCGAGGCCGGTTCACGGCCGGCCCTGCCCGGAGGCGTCGGCATCCTAGGCATGGTTCCTTCCCCTTTTCGCCTGTTGAAAGGGAAGTTGCATAGCCTGGGGCCATGGATCTCTCCGGGCGGGTCATCGCGATCACTGGCGCAACTTCGGGAATCGGCGAGGCGACGGCGGTGATGGCCGCCCGGGCCGGCGCCGCGGTCTCGCTGGCCGGCCGTCGCGAGGATCGCCTGAAGGACCTGGCCGAGCGGATCGAGGCCGAGGGCGGCCGCGCGCTGCCGGTGCCGACCGACGTCGCGAACGAGGACTCGGCGCGCAACTTCGTCCAGCAGTCCTACGAGCACCTCGGCCGCCTCGACGTGCTCGTCAACAACGCCGGCGTGATGCTGCTGGGCGCGGTGACGAACGCCGACGTCGCCGAGTGGCGGCAGATGATCGAGGTCAACTGCCTCGGCCTGTTGTACTGCACGCACGCGGCGCTGCCGGTGATGGGCGAGCAGGGCGGCGGGCACATCGTCAACGTCGCGTCGGTCGCGGGGCGGCGGGCGGCGATGGGCGCGGCGGTCTACAACATGACCAAGTTCGGCGTGGTCGGGTTCTCGGAGGGGCTGCGCCAGGAGGTGCTGCACGCCGGCGTCCGCGTGACGCTGATCGAGCCCGGGTTCGTCGAGACCGAGCTCCAGGGCCACAACGCGCCGAAGGACTACGTCATGCAGGCGACCGAGAAGATGCGCGAGGAGATCGGCAAGGTGCTCGAGTCCGACGACATCGCGGCCTCCATCCTCTACGCGATCTCCCAGCCCGAGCACGTCAACGTGTCGGAGATCATGGTCGTGCCGAGGGGGCAGCGCCGCTGACGACCACGCTCGCCGCCTGCCTCGAGGAGATCCTCGGCGAGGCGCCGCCCTCCGACGACGAGGCGCGCGACTGGCTGGCCGCCCGCGGGCTCGGGCTGGCGCCGGTCCCCGCCGGCTTCGAGTGGCCGGGGCGGTTCCTCGGGTGCTGGCCGGACGGGTCGTGGTGCGTGCTGTTCGGGGTCCCGCCGGGGGTCGTGTTCGGATCGGTCGAGGCCGACGCCGTCGCCGAGGCGTTCGTGCTGGCGGCGCACCAGCCCGCGCCGCGCCCGCCCGCGGCCCCGGCGGGGCAGGGTCGCGTCGAGGGCATCTTCATCGCGAGCGCCGCGGAGGCGCCGATCGTGACCCTGTCCGAGGCCTCGGCGGTCGCCGGCCGCGGGCTGGAGGGCGACCGCTACTACGACGGCGCCGGGACCTTCTCGCCGGGCGGCGGCAGCGGCCGCCATCTGACGTTGGTCGACGCCGCCGCGCTGGAGGAGGCGGGCGTCGAGCCGTCCGAGTCGCGCCGCAACGTCGTCGTCCGCGGGATCGATCTCGACGCCCTGATGGGCCGCGCGTTCCGCATCGGCGAGGTCGAGTGCGTGGGGCGGCGCCGGTGCGAGCCGTGCGCGCACCTCCAGCGCCTGACGCGCCCCGGTGTCCTCCGCGCGCTCGTGCACCGCGGCGGGCTGCGCGCGGACATCGTGACGGGCGGGACGCTGCGCGTCGGCGACGAGGTCGTCGCGCTCTAGGCGCGGGCGCCTCTCAGCACCAGCACCTGCTGCTCGCCGAACATCGCGTCCTCGACGTCGTCGATCAGCTCCATCCGCCAGTCGGCGGTCACGCGCTGGAGGTCCTCGGCCGCGCCGGGCGTGGCCGTCCACAGCTCACGGCGCCTCGAGAGGATCGGGCGAGGATCGAAGCCGGAGCGCAGGAGCGAGCGGACGAAGACGTGCTGGCGACGGATGCGCTCGAGGTCGCCGGCGTAGCGGTCGACCGCGACCCGGGCGCCGATCCACTCGTGCAGGCGATGCCCCTCCAGGCGCTCGCTGGGCGGGTCGAACCGCACGACGTGCTTGCCGTCCTGGAGCAGGCCGTGCGGATCGTCGGGGTACCAGTACTCGAGCGGGCGGTCCACCGGGACCTCGACGCTGACGCCGGCGAGCAGCTCCTCGGAGAGCCCGCGCTGGATGCACGCGCTGTGCTCCACCTCGACGCCGTACTCGCGCAGCGCGGAGCGCAGGCCATCGTGCCCCTCGCGGGCGAACACGCCGTTGATGCGACAGCCGTAGCCGGTCGAGAGGAGGTCGCGCGGGACCCAGAGGAGCGTGCGGCGCTCTGGCAGCACGGCGACGATGACGTCGGTGCACTGGTCCCAGCCGGCGCGGTCCATGATCGTGACCACGGTGCTCACGCCGCGACCACCGGCGTGCCGCCGTACGCGGGCAGCCGCCGCACCTCTGCCTCGACCGCCCGGACGACGGACGGCTCCGGGCGGCGGCGCTCGCGGCGGCAGGCGACGAGCTCGTCGAAGGCCGGCGCGATGCTCTCGTGCTCGGCGACCGCGGCCGACGCGGTGAGGGGGAGGCGCGGCTCGCCCGCCTCGATCGACTCGAGGAACGTGGCGGCGCGGCTCGCCGTGATCAGCAGGCCGAGCGCGCGCTCGGTGGCGCTGTGCCGGGCTCCTTCGGCCCGGCGCGTCAGCCAGGAGCGATGCTCGGCGACGGCGCGCCGTGCGCAGTCGTGCGCGCCCCATCCCGGCAGGTCGCAGAACAGCGCCTCGTCCCGGCCTTCGACGAGGGCGAACGAGACGGGATCGCTGACCGCGGACTGCACGCCGCGCATCACCACGGCGCCCGCGCCCGGCATGACGAGCAGGTCGTCGCGCCGCAGGACGTCCGTGGGGACGCAGGCGCCCAGGTCCGCCGCGCGCGCGGGGTCGCCGGCCGCGAGGCGGAAGTGCTCGTCGGGCGGCGCGGGAGCGCAGCGGGCGCGCCAGTCGGCGAGCGGGAGGGCGCCGTCCGGCCCCAGCAACGGACCCCTGGCGAGCCGCACGCGCGTGACGCCGGGCGCGGCGCGGCGATGGGCGGCGGCGACCGACGCGGTGAGCCGGGTCAGCGCACCGAGCACGACGTCGAGCTCGTCGCCGGCCGGCGACCCGCCGCCTTCGAGCCGGAGGGCCGCGGTCACCGCCTCCGCCTCCTCCGGGTGGGAGCGGCGCAGCCAGTCGAGAGCATCCCGGCGCGTCGCGTGGAGCCGCTCCTCCTCCAGCCACGCCACGGCGCGTGCCGGGTCGGCGAGGAGCTTGACGGTCATGTGCCGCGCGTCGAAGCGGGCCGGGTCGGCCGCGAGGCGCCCGGCGTGCCGCCACCAGTACTGGAGCTCGAGCCAGACCGCGGTCCTCCGCTCCTCCGCGTCGTACGGGCGCGCCGGCGGGCGGCGCTCCGGCCCGGCGACACGGCGCCACTGGCCGTGGGTGTCGGGCAGCGGGGGCCGGGCGCGGAGGCCCAGCTCGTCGGCGGGCGCGCGGCGTGCCAGGTAGAGCGCGCTGTCGCCGTGCGTGAGCACCGACGACGACGTCGCAGCGGCCAGCTCGGCCGGGGTGTAGACGCCGACCGACACGTGACGCCCGAGCACCCCGAGCCGTCGCCGCCGCCGGTCCGGCCCGGCCCGATCGACCGCGACCGCGACGAGGTCGATGTCCGACAGCCCCGACACGGCTTCGCCGCGCG
Organism: Solirubrobacteraceae bacterium; assembly: GCA_036388715.1. Lineage (GTDB taxonomy): Bacteria > Actinomycetota > Thermoleophilia > Solirubrobacterales > Solirubrobacteraceae > CADCVT01. Next base: position 5,014 of record DASVRH010000445.1, read on the forward strand.
CCACGCTGCCGCGGACGTACACCGCCGCGCCGTTGCCGGCCCGCAGCCACGCCGCGGCGGCACGGGCGAGGGCGACGTGGACGCGCTGCGCGACCGGGCCGCGGAACCTCGCGAGCAGCAGCCGGACGGCGCGGGTCACAGGCGCTCGGCGATGCGCGGCGCCTCGCGGCGGAAGAGCCAAATCCCGGCGGCGAGCACCGCCGCCACGATCGCCACGGGCACGACGAGCATGTGCGCCCCGCCCGCCGCCTCGGCCGCGCTCGGTGCGGACGGGTCGATCAGCGCGTGGCGCATCTGGGTGAAGACGACCGCCAGCGGGCTGAGGTCGAGCACCTGCTGCAGGCCCTCCGGGTAGCGCGAGGAGACGAACACGATCGGCGACGCGAAGAACAGGAACTGCAGCGCGACGCTCCACGCCTGGTGGACGTCGCGGAAGCGGACGTACAGCGCGCCGAGCACGAGCGCGAGCCCGCCGCCGAACAGCGCGAGGAAGCCGGCGAGCAGGGGCAGCTCGAGCCAGCCGAGCCGCGGCTCGACGCCGTAGGCGACGACGAACACCGCAACGGCGAGGAGGTTGAGCACGAGGTTGAACCCCGCCTTCAGCACGACCGCCAGCGGCAGGGCGAGGCTCGGCAGGCGCATGCGCCGCAGCAGGTCCGCCGCGCTCGTCAGCGACATCACGCCGCCCGAGGTCGTCTCCGCGAAGAAGGTCCACAGGACGACAGCGGTGAGGAGGTAGATCGGGTAGTGCTCGACGCCCTGGCTGAGGCCGGCCGCGCGCGAGAAGACGAGCAGGAGCACCGCGAACAGCCC
>DASVRH010000446.1:0-1804 GCA_036388715.1 Solirubrobacteraceae bacterium
CGCTCTACTTCCAGGTTCTCGAGCTGAAGCGACTGTTCTGCGAACCCAACGCCTTCAACGTGGCCCCCAACCGGACGCTTCAGACCGCGGGCTTTCACTACGTCAAGACGCACATGACGATCCCTGGCCCGCTCAACTATCACCAGGCGGTGACGCGCTGGGTGCTCGAGCCGTCCTGACGCGGTTCGCGTCGGCGCTTGAACGCAAGGAGTAGCCAGGCGCTTAGGCGCGCGGAACGAGCAGGCGGAGAGCAGACCCCGGACGGGCACGGAGCTCACGAACCGCAGGCAAGCGTCGACTCACCACCAGTAGTCAATCGCCTGGATCAGGAAGATTCGTCAGGAACAAGCTCAATCCGGGTGACAGGTCGGCCACGAGGATGAGCACGACGAGCGAACCGGCGGCGAGCGGAATCCGGGGACTCGGCGAACGGCGACGCACGCCCACGCTACGGCGTAGGAGTCAGGACGGGCCGCGATTCTGGGCGCGGGCGAGGCGGATCAGGAGAACGCTCGCGTGGAGCGCAGCCCGGCCACCGCGCGCGCCCCGAGCGCGAGCCGGAGGGCTGCCGCACATCCCGCGGCTCCTCAGCAGCCAACGCGTCCGAGCCAGGAACCCTGAACGGGCCGAGAACCGAGGCCAACCCGAACCCGCCGGGTGGGGCGCTCGGTCAAGGAGTTCGACTGGCACGACTGCGCGGTCCACGCCGACTGAACGTCTGGCGGCTCGGCACGCCGAACACGCCCGCAGCGCGACTCGTCGTCACCGCGCCAGCTGCATCTCCCGGCTCGTGCCGCCAGACGAATTCCACGACAGTGTCGTCGGAACCTGGCCGACGTCAACAGAGAAGACGTTGTCGATCACGCGTGCCTCTACGCCGTCGACTGCAACGCGCGTGACGCCGTCGATCATCAGCCCGCTCACACGCCATCGGTCACCGTCGACGAGGTGGAAGCCGACGAGCGGTCGATCGGGGCGCTCAGCCGACGCGCGCATCGCGCATCCAACGATCCCGTCCACGCTCAAGCACACGAGGTCATCCGTCGCTGCGACCGTCGAGCCGTGGTCGCTTGCGCCGCGGGACATCCGGACATTGAGGTCACGCGGCGCCGCACCGCCCTCCCGCGACCCCGCCTGGGCGCCGGCGCGAGCGGCGTGACGAGCCATATCGGAGCGAGCGGCTGCCGATGCGGGTGCGCCGTCGCGCAGGACGGCGAACGACGTCTCCGGCGGGGATGGCGGGCTCGGGCTGGCGTCTTCGCCGGACGACGGGGCCGTCACAACGGCAATCGCGGCCACGGCAAGCACCGGCACCACGACGGCCAAGGTGATTCTGGAACGCATACTCCCTGTCCTCCTCACGAAGCGCACCCGCTGTGTGCGGGCGTCCGGAACTCGCCGTCGATCCAGGTAGCTGAGCCGGTGCCGGCCCAGTACACGTACGCCCTGGACAACGGCGAGGTGCCATTGAGGCACGCGCCGTAGTAGGTCGAGTTGACGAAGCAACCACTTCCGGTCCGATAGTTGCCAGCCGCGGTGATCGCCTTCGCGCAGACGTTGTAGCGCGTGTACGGATACGTGCTGCCGTAGATCTCGATCCAGGCGCGGTAGCCCTCGATCGACCAGCACTTGTCGGCCGAGCCGCGGTGGCAGCTGATCCTCTCGATGTCCGCGTCGGCCGAGCTCGCTCCGAGCAGCATGATCACCACGGCCATGGCAGCACTTCGGCGACACCGCTGGCGACCCGATCCAGTGGTCCTACGTCCGGTCATTCGTGACGTCTCCCGTCTACTCCGCTGTGAGA
>DASVRH010000447.1:0-5816 GCA_036388715.1 Solirubrobacteraceae bacterium
CGCCGGCGACGCCGAGACGCTTCGCGCCGACCTCGCCGCGGCCGACCGCGCCGCGCGGATCGCGGGCGTCGACGCCTTCGCCGAGCGCTTCGCCGGCCTGATGGCGCGCGTCGGGCTGCACGGCGTCACGGGCACCGGCTGGGCGGACGCGTTCGAGGAGCGGGCGGCGATCTTCGCCGCGGCGATCGCGGAGGCGGAGACGGTGGCGGAGCGGATGGACGCGGCGCTCGTCCAGGCCGACGTGCTGCTGGCGCGCGAGGCGGCGCTGCCGTCGAGCGCCACCGACGAGGAGCGCTTCGCGCCGCTCGACCTCGCGGAGCGCTTCCTCAGCACCAGCCTCACGACGCCCCGGCCGGCGGTCCCCGCCGACTACCGCGCGGCGATCCTCGTCAAGCGCGGCGCGTTCACGGCGCGGCGCGGCGACCTGCGGGCCGCCGGGCCCGCGGCCGCGTCGCTCAGCGGCCTGCTCGGGAGCCTCCGCGCGCTCTCTCTCGCCGCGTTCGACGCCACCGGCCTCGACCTGGCCCCGCTCGAGGACCGCGCCGTCGCCATCGTCCAGGGGCTCCAGGATCGCGCCCGGTCGGTCAAGGACGAGCTCGCCCGGCGCGTCACCGAGGCCGATGCCGAGCTCGCGCGTCATGACGCCGCCGCCACGGCGGACGAGCGGATCGACGCGATCACCCGCGCGTCGCGCCTGCTGTGCGGCGAGGATCTCGTGGTCGTCCCGGAGTTCACGCTGGCCGGCGACGCCGGCGACGAGTGGGAGGCGGCCCTCGCCTGGAGCCGGGGCGGCCATCTGACCTCGCATCTGACCTCGCCGTTCGCGCTCGACGACTGGCTGCACGGCGTCGCCCGGGTGCGCCCGAAGGTCCGCGCGCTCGAGCAGGCCACGCTCCTGGCCGGCGTCGTCGGGCGCGCCGAGCCGAGCCTCCAGCCGATCCAGCTCCCCCACGCGGCGGAGGGCTGGCTCGGCCTCGACTTCGCGCCCGGCGCCGAGCTCGCGGGCGACCGCGTGCTCTACACGGCGCACTACCCGGGCCCGTTCGTCAAGACGGCGGCGCTCTGCGGGCTGCTGGTCGACGAATGGACCGAGGTCATCCCGGGCGAGACGGAGACGACCGGCGTCGCCTTCCACTACGACCGTCCCGACTCCGAGCCGCCGCAGGCCATGCTCCTCGTGGTGCCGCCCGAGCGGCGCGGCGAGTGGCGCTGGGACGACCTGGTCGCGACGCTGCACGAGACGCTCGACCTCGCGCGGCAGCGTGCGGTCGAGCCGGCCGACGTCGACGGGACGCCGTACGCGCAGCTCCTGCCGGCGACCGTCATGGCGGCCACCGTCCGCCAGGTCTCGATCGCCACCAACCTCGCCGTGAACAACGACCTGATCCAGTACCTCGCGGAGGACTGATGCCCTTCCCGCTGCAGCCCGTCCGCGACTATCACGAGCTGCTCGTCGAGCGGCTGTTCCCGAGCGTCACGATCTGGAACCGGCTCGAGGGGCGGCCGCGGACCGTCGAGTTCGAGCGCGCCCTGCGCGCGGAGGTGCGCGACGCCCTGTGGATGCTCACCCGCCAGTGGCAGATGGGGGAGTTCCGCGGCGACGACGCCGGCTCGCCGGTGAGCGCGACCCTCCAGCTGTCGGACACGAGGCTGACGACGATCCAGGCGCGCGAGGGCGTCGTGGCGCCCATGGACGAGACGCTCCCGCTCGAGACGGTCGTCGAGCGGCGGGAGGTGCCCGTGACGGCCGGCGGCCTCGCGATGGCGCTCGACCTGCGGCTGCTGGCCGGCCGGCGCTGGCTCAAGCAAGCGCCGGCGGTGTACCGGGAGGCGTTCATCGGCCGCTACGGGTTCGAGTTGCCCGACCCCGGCGACGCCGCCGACACCGACCTCGTCGCGCAGACGCAGGCCCACGCGACGCTCCAGGCGCTGGCCGGGCGCGCGCTCGACGGGCTGGCGCTCTACGAGCACCTGACCGCCGCGCCCGGCAACCGCGTCTACGACGGGCTGCCGGTGGCCAACGCCGACAAGCCGTCGCTCGACGTGGCCGCCGCGGACTTCGTGGCCTTCGTCGAGGGGATGTTCGAGCGCCCGCACGACGACCACGCGTGGGACCCCACGCGGCTCGAGCACCGCTTCGCGGTGACGGCCCTCGCCCGGTCCGGCGAGAAGCGCTTCGTCGCCGAGGAGTACCCGGGCGGCCGCCTGGACTGGCACGCGTTCTCACTCGACGAGGACTCGACCGACGAGGGCGGCCCGCTGCTCGACGCGATCAGCGTCGTCCCGCGGCCGGCGCAGTTCGACGGGATGCCCGACAGCCGCTGGTGGGCCTTCGAGGACGGTCGCACGAACCTCGGCGACGTCGACGCGGACACGACGGACGTCGCCAAGCTGCTCTTCCTCGAGTTCGCGCTCGTCTACGGCAACGACTGGTCGATCATCCCGTGCGAGCTGCCGGTCGGCTCCGTCGCGCGCGTCGAGGGGCTGTCGGTCACCAACGTGTTCGGCGAGCGGCTGTGGGTCGAGGCCGCGGGCGCCGGAGACGACGAGGACTGGCGGCGGTGGGCGATGTACGGGATCTCCCGGACCGGCGTCGAGCCGCGGGCCGCCGACCGCTCGCTGCTGCTGCTGCCGACGCTACCGGGCGGGGCCGGGGGAGAGGGCCGGCCGCTGGAGAGCGTCGCGCTCGTGCGCGACGAGATGGCGAACATGGTGTGGGGGATCGAGCGCACCGTGCCGCTCGCGACCGGCGACACGCGCCGGGGCTCGGAGGTCGCGGCCGAGGGGCTCGCGCACCGGCGCGTCCTCGCCCGCGCGACGCCGGCGGCCGAGCCGCCGCCCGCGGCGCCGATCGCCTACCGCGCGATGATGATGCCGCCGGAGCACTGGATCCCGTTCGTGCCGGTCCACGTCGCGGGGCAGTCGCGCGAGACGCAGCTCCAGCGGGCCGCGCTGCCGCGGATCCTCGAGGGGTCGGCGGTCCCGATCGCGCGAGTGCGGCCGCGGACCACCCTGCTCCGCGAGGGGCTCGACGAGACGCCCGCGCGCAGCTACCTCGTGCACGAGGAGGAGGTGCCGCGCGAGGGGACCAACGTCGCGCTCGCGTTCCAGCGCGCCCGGTGGCGCGACGGGCGGACGGTCGTGTGGCTCTCGGCGCGGCGGGGCACCGGCCACGGCGAGGGTTCGAGCGGCCTGGCCTTCGATCAGATCACCGAGGCGGACGGAGGCGCGGCCTGACGACGCGGCGGCCCGTCGCGGCGGTCGTCCTGGGCGGCGCCGCCGCGTGCTGGCTCCTGCTCGTCGCCGGTCACGAGGCGCCCTACGCGCGCTACCTCGGCCACGGCTCGCTCGGCGACGACGGCGCGACGCCGGCCGGGCTCGCCGTGTTCCTCGCGGGCTGGTCGGTGATGATCGTCGCGACGCTGGTGCCGACGACGCTGCCGCTGCTGGCCGCCCTGCGCCGGGTCGTCGCGCGGCGCCCACGGCCCGCCGTGCTGACGGGCGCCACCGTCGCGGGGTTCGTCGGCGTGTGGGTGGCGTTCGGCTACGTCGCGTGGGTCGGGGACACCTTCGTCCACGCCGCGGTCGACGCGGCGCCGTGGCTGGCCGAGCGACCGCACGCGATCCTCGCCGCCACGCTCGCGGGGGCGGCGGCCTACCAGTTCTCCTCGCTGAAGCGAAGGTGCCTGACGCTGTGCCGGTCGCCGAACGCGCTCGTCATCCAGCACTGGGGCGCGGGCGGGCCGGCGTGGCGCGGGGCGGCGCGGATCGGGGTCGAGCACGGCAAGGCCTGCCTGGGCTGCTGCTGGCCGATGATGCTCGTGATGTTCGCCGTCGGCCTCGGCAGCCTCGCGTGGATGCTCGTCCTCGCGCTGGCGATGGGCGTGGAGAAGCAGGCGCCGCGCGGCGACGCGCTCTCGCGGCCGCTCGGCGTGGCGCTGCTCGTGGCCGCCGCGCTCGTCGCCGTCGGCTGAGGCGTCATAGTCTCGGCCGCCCGTGGCCTACTACGACGTCACCCACCTGTCCGGAGAGGTTCCCGACCTCGAGGAGGAGACGCCCGTCCGGCTGGCGGGGCGGATCGTCCTCTTCCGCAGCTTCGGCAAGCTCGCCTTCGGCCACCTCCAGGACCGGCGCGGGCGGATCCAGGTCGCGTTCACGCTCGACGAGCTGGGCGAGGAGGGGATGGAGCGGGCGAAGGCGATCGCGCTCGGCGACATCGTCGGCGTCGACGGCGCGCGCTGGACGACGCGCAAGGGCGAGCCGACGGTCCGCGTCAAGAGCTTCGAGATCCTGCAGCGCACGCGCACCGGGTTCCCCGACAAGTGGACGGGCGTGACCGACGTCGAGACGCGCTACCGCCGCCGCTACCTCGAGCTGGCGCTCGACGAGGACGCGCGGCGCCGCTTCCTGCGCCGCACGTGGATCGTCGACTCGGTGCGCGAGCTGATGGCCGAGCACGACGTGCTCGAGGTCGAGACGCCCGTCCTCACACCGCAGGCCAGCGGCGCGAGCGCCCGCCCCTTCGTCACCCACCACAACGCCCTCGACGTCGACTTCTTCCTGCGCATCGCGCCCGAGACGTACCTCAAGCGCCTGGTCGCGGGCCAGTTCGACCGCGTCTACGAGATCGCCAAGTGCTTCCGCAACGAGGGGCTCGACCCGAGCCACCTGCAGGAGTTCACGATGCTCGAGTGGTACGTCGCGTACTGGGACTACACCGACAACATGCGGTTCACCCAGGAGCTGCTCCGGCGCGCCGCGCGGGCGGCCGACAGCGCGCTCGACTTCGAGCGCGAGTGGCCGGTCGTCGACTACCGGACGGCGGTGCGCGAGGAGACCGGCATCGACCTGACGGCGATCCGCGACGTCGACGCGCTCGCGGCGGCGATGCGGGAGGCGGGCCTCGAGGTCCCGGACGCCGACGCCGTGTCCTACGCGCGCCTCGCCGACTCGCTGTACAAGCGCACGGTGCGGCCGAAGCTCGTGCAGCCCTGCTTCCTCGTCGGGCACCCTGCCGAGATGGTGCCGCTCGCGCAGCGCAACGCGGAGGATCCCTCGAAGCTCGACATGTTCCAGGTCGTCGCCGAGGGCTGGGAGCTGGCGAAGGGGTACTCGGAGCTCGTCGACCCGGAGGAACAGCTCGCCCGGCTTCGCGCGCAGTCGCGCGGCGACGACGAGGCGATGGCGATCGAGCGCGACTTCATCGAGGCGATGGAGTTCGGGATGCCTCCGATGTCGGGCGTCGGCGTCGGGATCGATCGCCTCACCGCCCTGCTCACCGGTGCGACCTCGGTTCGTGATGTCGTCTTCTTCCCGCAGATGCGGTCAGGTAGCGGCGCGCCAGGAGAAGACCCGCCAGACCGGTGATCGCGACGCCGGCCCAGCCGGCGAGCGCGAGCGACGAGCCGGGGTCGTCGAGCGACGCGCCGATCGCCGTGTAGGAGAACGCGCGCGGCGCGCTGCCGATCGCGGTGCCGAGCGCGATCTGCCAGACGCCGATCCCCATCGCCCCGAACGCGTAGGAGACCGGCGCGTCCGGCACGAACGGCACCAGGCGCTGGAGCGCGACGGCGAGCACGCCGTGGCGGCGGGCCAGCTCGACGAGGGCGGTCGCGCGCTCGCGGTCGGAGAGGCGCCGCTCGACCTCCGCCCGGCCGGCGCCGCGACCCACGTACAGCGACAGCACCGCGCTCACGACCGACGACGCGATCGTGACCAGCGTGCCGGTGACCGCGCCGAACAGCAGGCCGCTCGTCGCCGCCAGCATCGGCCCGGGGACCAGCGCCGCGCCGAGCACGGCCGAGACCACGACGAAG
>DASVRH010000448.1:0-3765 GCA_036388715.1 Solirubrobacteraceae bacterium
GCCCCGAGCGTCGGTGCCGCGCACGCGCTCGGCTGGGCGCTGACGCGGGCCGGCCGCCCGCGGGCGGGGCTGCGCTGGGCCCTGCGCTCGCTGCGCCTCGGCTCGCGCGACCCCCGGTTCCTCCGGCACGCCGCGATCGCCGCCCGGCGCGCCGGGCGTGACGACCTCGTGATCCTTCGCAACCTTCGGACGTAGTCCCTTGTTAGAGAAGTACGCGAACCCCTAACACGAGCTTTGCCTCGCGTTTGGGTGCCGCTTAGACACTCCCTCCAAGCTGGCGTGTGCAATGAGCGTGAACGTTCCCCAGTCGATCCCCGACCCCTCCGACGGCCTCCAGGCGTTCCTGGAGGCGATCGGCCGGGTCCCTCTCCTCAACGCGCGGCAGGAGGTCGAGCTCGCCAAGCGCATCGAGCGCGGCGACCTCGACGCCAAGGCGCACATGATCGAGGCGAACCTCCGCCTCGTCGTGCACGTCGCCAAGCGCTACCGGCGTGAGCGGGAGGGCGAGGGCGCGCTCTCGTTCCTCGACCTCATCCAGGAGGGCACGCTCGGCCTCGTGCGCGCGGTCGAGAAGTTCGACCACCGCAAGGGCTTCAAGTTCTCCACCTACGCGACCTGGTGGATCCGCCAGTCGATCGCCCGCGCGATCGCCGACAAGGGGCGCACCGTGCGGCTGCCCGTGCACGTCGTCGACCTCGTCAACAAGATCGGGCGCGCCGAGCGCGAGATCTCGGTCCGGCTCGGCCGCGAGGCCACGAGCGAGGAGATCGCCGCGCAGCTCGACCTCGGTACCGAGCAGGTCGAGGACCTGCGCCGCGCGTCGCGCACGCCGGTGTCGCTCAACGCGCCGGTCGGCGACGGCGAGGACGGCGAGCTGGGCCACCTGCTGGCCGACGAGAACGCGCTCTCGCCTGAGGCGGTGGCCGAGGACGCCATGCGGATCGACGCGGTCCGCGAGGCGCTCGACCAGCTCTCGCACCTCGAGCGGCGCGTCCTGCAGCTGCGCTTCGGCCTGGGCGGCGAGGTGCCGCACACGCTGCCGGCGGCGGCGAAGGAGCTCAACATCACGGCGCACCGCGCCCGCCTCATCGAGGTTGGCGCCCTCGAGCGCCTCCAGCACCTGCCCGAGGGCCAGGCGCTGAAGGCCGCCGCCTAGCTTCCCCGCCCGGGGACGACGCGCGCCGGAGGAGCCCGGAAGGGCCTCTCGCTACGGCGCGAGCAGCGGGGCCGCGCTCGCCTCCGGAGAGAGGTTGCGCGGCCCCGCCGCCGACGGCGCACCGGAGAGGGACGCCTCGAGCGCGGCGAGATGCGCGGCCGCGCGCTCGCGGCCGTACGGCTCGGCCAGCTCCTGGCTGACGATGAACGCCCAGTCGCTGGACTGGAGCGCCAGCAGCTCGCGGACCGCGGCGGCGTCGAGCTCGTGGCGGGCCGCCAGCGCGCGCAGCTCCGCCGAGCGGGCGCGCCACGCGAGGTCGGCGACCGCGGGCCCGCTCCACGTCGAGAGGTCGCGCGGGCGGCCCCACGTCGTGACGGGCAGCGGGGGCGCGTCGACGGGCTCGACCTGCTCGAGCGCGTCGTCGAGGGGCGTGAGCGGCACGCCTCGGCGCCGGCACTCGGCGACCACCTCCCCGAGCCACGCGACGCCCTCGTACCACCAGTGCCCGAGCAGCTCGGTGTCGAGCGCGCACACGCACAGCTCGCCGCGCTCCAGCCGCGCCTCGACGCGGCCGACGAAGTCCTGTGCGTCGCGGCGGACCTGCTCGCGCGCGTCGTCGGCGTCGTACACGCCGCCGTCGCAGCGCCACGGCTTGTGGTGGTGGGTCGTCCTCTCGTGGGAGTCCCGGTACGGCCCCTGCGACGGATAGCCGCGGTCGCTCCACACGAGCTCGATGACCGCGCGGTCGATCGGCACGAGCAGCGGCCCGTCGGCGGTGCGCAGCGGGCGGAGGTGCTCGGCGGCGCCGCGCCCGAAGACGTCGGTCAGGTCGACGCACGTCGCGCGCACGCCGGCGGCCTCGAGCAGCGGGTCGAGCCACGGGGCGTGCGCGCACTCCGGGCTCCACAGTCCGCCGCGCCAGTCGCCGAAGCGGATGCGGTGCGACGCGATCCCGGTCTCGAGCTGGAGGCGCACGCCGGCGTCGGTGGCCAGCAGCGGCAGCACCGCGTGGGTGGCCGACGATGTCCACGCGGCGTGGCGGCCGAGCGCGCCGAGCAGGTCGCCGCCGAGGGCCTCGAAGCGCTCGCCGGCGCGCACGTAGTCCAGCGCCGAGCGCTCGATCTCCACCGCCAGGTCGGGCCGCCCGGTGGCGCGGCAGCCCTCGGCGTCGAGCTCGTGGGTCGCGACGCGCACCGTCCTGAGGAACTCGGTGAACCGCTCCCCCACCCCGGGCGCCTCGAGCTGGTCGCACAGCACCGGCGTCAGCGACAGCGTGAGCTCGGGCGCGTCCTCGAGCACGTCGAGCAGCGGCAGGTACGAGGTCGCCATCGCCTCCCACAGCCACTCCTCGCCGAAGGGCCACGACCCGTAGCCCTCGACGTAGGGCATGTGGGTGTGCAGGACTAGCGAGAAGTGCGGCACACGGCGAGGAAGTCGAGCGCGCCGTCGTCGGCCGGCCGCAGGGCGAAGTCGCGGACGTCGATCGCGGGCACGAACCAGTCGTAGAAGCGCTTGGTCAGGCGCAGGCGTGGGTGGACGCTGTCCCATCCCAGCTTGATCGCCCGCTCGTGGACGAGCAGCTTGCGCGCGTGGTAGAGGCCCAGCACCTCGACGTGCTCGTAGTGGGCCTCGCACAGCTCGCGGAACTCCTCGAGGCGGTACTCCTTGATGTGCCACGGGTTGCCGGACTTCTCGGCGCCCTCGGGGGCCAGCGTGAGCACGTTGGGGGTCGAGACGTACGCCGCGGGCGCGCTGCGCTTGAAGTTCTCGAGCACCGCGCCGGGGTCCTGGACGTGCTCGATCGTCTGGAGGAAGCTGATCGCGTCGGCCGGCTCGCCGTAGGTCTCGACGAGGGAGCGCTCGAAGCGGACGCGCGGGTAGCGCGCGACGGCGTGGGCGAACGCGTCGGGGTTGGCCTCGACGCCGACGACCTCGGCGGCGCGCTCGGCGAGCACGTTCGCGCCGTAGCCCTCGCCGGAGGCCATGTCGATGACCTTCTGGCCGGCGACGCGCTCGCGGATCCACTGGTAGACGACGAGGTGGCGCTGGTACCAGTAGTTCTCCTCCGGGACGTCGGGCAGCGTCCGCTCGCCCGTCAGCTCCAGCGGCGGGACGCCCTCGGGCTGGTTCTCCTGCACGTAGACGCTCACGCCGCGACCGCCTCCGCCCCGCGGCCCGGGACCAGCGTGACGGCACGCCGCGCGGTGCGCTCCGAGGCCGGGTCGATCGCGCGCAGGCGCTTCGAGCGCAGGACCGTCCGCAGCACGACCTGCATCTCGAAGAGCGCGAAGCTCGCGCCGAGGCAGCGTCGCACGCCGCCGCCGAACGGCAGCCAGGTGTAGGTGCCGGGCTTGACGCCGAGGAAGCGCTCGGGCCGGAAGGCGTACGGGTCCTCGTAGACGTCCTCGCGGTGGTGGACGAGGTAGATGCACGGCGCGAGGTCGGCGCCCGCCGGCAGGTCGACGCCCGCGACGGCGACGGCAGCTACCTCGACGCGGTCACCAAGGAGACGCTGCGGATGCGGCCGGTGCTCCCGCTCGTGGCCCGCCGCCTGCGCGAGCCGCTGACCATCGGCGGCCACCGCCTGCCCGCCGGCGCCGACGTCGCGC
>DASVRH010000449.1:0-6456 GCA_036388715.1 Solirubrobacteraceae bacterium
GAGGTCGAGGACGCCGGCGAGGAGCCGGTCGCCGGCGACGAAGGCTTCGATCCGGACGAGGACCCTCTGCTCGAGGACGCGATCCGGCTCGTGGCCGAGATGCAGACGGCCTCGACCTCTATGCTGCAACGCCGCTTGCGGCTCGGCTACACCCGGGCTGGAAGGCTGATCGACATGCTCGAGCGCCGCGGCGTGATCTCGGGCTACGAGGGCTCCAAGCCGCGTCAGGTGCTGGTGACGCCCGCCGACGCCGGCCGGTTCGTCGAGCAGCTGCGCGCGCGCGAAGGCGCTGCAAACGCCGAGTAACCTGATCCCCGGCATGCCCGAGATCGGCTCCACGCTGCGCGAGACGCGGATGCGGCAGCGGATCGACATCACGGACATGGAGGTCCGGACGAAGATCCGCGCGAAGTACCTGCGCGCCCTCGAGAACGAGGAATGGGACCTGCTGCCCGGGCCCACCTACGTCAAGAGCTTCCTGCGCACGTACGCGGAGGCGCTCGGCCTCGACCCCAAGCTCCTCGTCGAGGAGTACAAGCTCCGCCACGACCCGCTCGAGACCGGCGACCTCCAGCCGATCCGCCCGCCGTCCCCGCGCGATCGCCGGCGGCGCTCCGAGCCGCCGCGCGGCGTGCCCCGCTGGGCCGTCATCGCGATCGTGCTCGTGCTGATCCTCGTCGCGCTGTCGCTCATCGGCCAGGGCGCCGAGGACGACGACCCGACGGCGGGCCCGTCGATGACCACCCGGACGACACCGCGCGAGCCGGCCGGCGAGCGTAAGGAGCGCCCCGCCCCGGCGCCGACCACGGTCCGGCTGACGATCGCGCCCACCGCCGACGTCTGGGTGTGCCTGGAGAACGGGGGAGGCGAGCGCCTCATCCCGGGGACGATCATCTCGCCCGGCCCGCCACGCACCTTCACGGCCAAGCGCTTCCGCCTGACGCTCGGCAACGGCAGCGTGCGCCTGCGCGTCAACGGCAAGGCGTTCCGCCCGCCGCAGAGCGCCGACGCCCAGGGCTACGAGTTCACCCGGACCGGGCGCCGCGAGCTCGATCCGGAGGACCGCCCGGACTGCGCGGGCACCACGTGAGCGCTCGCGCGGGCGTCGTCGTCACCGGCACCGAGGTCCTGACCGGCATCATCGCCGACCGCAACGGCCCCTGGCTGTCCGAGCGCCTGCGCGACCTCGGGGTCGACCACGCGCACACGATGATCGTCGGCGACCGCCCCGAGGACGTGCGCGACGCGCTCGAGTTCTTCAGGCGCGCGGGCATGGACCTCGTCGTCACGAGCGGCGGGCTCGGGCCCACCGAGGACGACCTGACCGCGCGCGTCGTCGCGGAGTTCGCGGGGGTGGAGTTCGTGCTCGACGAGGCGCTCGAGGGGCGGATCGCCACGATCCTGGAGCGGCTCACGGCGCGCTGGCCGAACCTCGACCAGGAGGCGATCCGCGCCGGCAACCGCAAGCAGGCGCACGTGCCGGCGGGGGCGGAGATCCTCGAGCCCGTGGGGACCGCGCCCGGGTTCGTGGTCGGCGGCTCTCCGACCGTGGTGGTGCTCCCGGGCCCGCCGCGCGAGCTCCAGCCGATGTGGGAGGCCGCCGTCGAGACGCCGACCTTCCGCGAGGCGGCCGCCGGCGCGACCGAGTACCGCTCGCGGATGCTGCGGCTGTTCGGCATCCCGGAGTCCGAGATCGCCGAGACGCTGCGCGTCGCGCGCGGCGAGGGCGTCGACCTCGAGGCGATGGAGATCACCACCTGCCTGCGCCGCGGCGAGATCGAGATCGCCACGCGCTTCGAGCCGGCGCAGGAGGAGGTCTACGAGGCGTTCGCCGGCGTGATCCGCCGCCGGCACGGCGACACGCTCTTCTCCGAGGACGGCTCGACCATCGACCAGCAGGTCGCGGCGCTGCTGCGCGAGCACAGCAGGACGATCGCGGTGGCGGAGTCGTGCACCGGCGGGCTGCTCGCCGGGCGGCTGACCGACCTAGCGGGATCCTCGGAGTACGTGCTCGGCGGGCTCGTCGTGTACGCGGACGAGGCCAAGGTGGCGCTGGCCGGGGTGGACCCGGCCCTGATCGAGCGCGTCGGCGCGGTGTCCACCGAGGTCGCCGAGGCGCTGGCCGACGGCGCCCGCGAGCGCCTGGGCGCGGACATCGGAGTCGGCGTGACCGGCATCGCGGGGCCCGGCGGGGGGACCGAGGACAAGCCCGTCGGCACGGTCTGCTTCAGCGTCGCCGGCGACGAGGGGCGGCTGACGCGGCGCGTGATGCTGCCTGGCGGACGGGCGGACGTCCGGGACCGGTCGACCGCCGTCGCGCTCCACATGATCCGCCGGCTGCTGCTGGGGGAGAGCGACCCCCCGGCTTGAGGCTCTTCGTCGCGCTCGGGTTGCCGCCGGCCGCCGTCGACGCTCTCGCGGCGTTCGCGCGGGAGTGCGAGCGCGACGGGCTGCGGCCGGTGCCCCGCGCAAGCCTCCACGTGACGATGGCCTTCCTCGGCGAGCGGCCCGACGAGGAGGTCGAGGCCATCGCCGCCGCGCTGCCGGCCGGTCCGGCGCGCGTGGAGATGGCGCTCGGCGAGCCCGCCTGGCTGCCGCCGCGCCGCCCGCGCGTCCTCGCCGTCGACCTCGACGACCCGGACGGCGCCTGCGCCCGGCTGCAGTCCGCCGTGAGCGCATCGCTGGCGGAGCTCGGCGTGTTCACACCGGAGAAGAGAGCGTTTCGGCCGCACGTCACCGTCGCCCGGGTCCGCAAGGGCGCCCGCGTGGACGAGCGGCTGCCCGCGCTCCCCGACCCCATGACCTTCGCCGCCGCCGCGCTCACGCTCTACCGTTCCCGCCTCAGCCCGAAGGGCGCCAGCTACCACGCGCTCGCGCGTATCCCCCTCCCATGACCCGGATTCCCCTCCTCGCGGCTCTCCTGCTGCTCATCGCCGCCCCGGCGGCCGGCGCGTCGTCGCTCGTCGACGTGCCCCTCACCGACTCGCGCTCGGTGGACGTCCTCGAGCGCCTCGGGCTCGACGTGACCCACGACGTCACGAGCGAGCGGGCCCGCGTGGTGCTGCACGACGCGGCCGACGAGCGGCTGCTCGCCCGCCACTTCCCCTACCGCACGGTCGTCGCCGACGTCGAGGCCACGCTCCGCGGGTCGCTGGCCCGCCAGCGGCGGATCGCGCAGCGCTCGGCCCTGCCGAGCGGCCGCGACCTCTACCGAGTCCTCGACGACTACTACACCGAGCTCGACGCGCTCGCCGACGCGCATCCCGGCCTCGTCCGCAAGGTGGTGCTCCCGGAGAAGTCGATCGAGGGGCGCGACATCGTCGGCGTCGAGATCTCCAAGGACGTCAACCGCGAGGACGACGGCAAGCCCGTCGCCGCGTTCTTCGGCCTGCACCACGCGCGCGAGTGGCCGTCGGGCGAGGTGAACATGGAGTACGCGCTCGACCTGGCCAACGGGTTCGGGAGCGATCCGCGGATCACGGCGCTGCTCGAGCGAGTGCGCGTCATCGTCGTCCCCGTCGTCAACCCCGACGGGTTCGCCGTGTCGCGTGGCGGCACCGACCCGCTGCACCGCCGCAACTGCCGCCCGAACACGCCCGAGCAGGAGGCGCTGCCGTGCGCGGCGCGCGGCAACGAGGACGGCGTGGACCTCAACCGCAACTACGGCGCGGGCTGGGGCGGGCCGGGCGCTTCCAACGACCCGAGCTCGGACTCCTACCGCGGCACCGGCCCCTTCTCCGAGCCGGAGTCGCAGGCGGTCCACGAGCTCTCGCAGCGCCGCCAGATCATGCACGTGCAGTCGACCCACAACATCGTCGGATGGGTCCTGCGCCAGCCGGGCTTCAAGGACTTCGGGCTGCTCTCGCCCGACGAGGGCATCATGAAGGCGCTGGGCGACCAGATGGGGGAGGCCACCGGCTACGAGTCGCTGCTCGGCTACGACCTCTACGACGTCCACGGCGCGACCGAGGACTGGAACTACATCTCCCAGGGCGCGATGGGCTACACGATCGAGCTCGGGCCGTCGGACACCCAGGAGGGCGGCGGCGACGCGCCGCTGTTCTTCGGGCCGTACCAGACGCACGTCGTCGACCAGTACCTCGGCGGCCCCACCGGCGGGCCCGCGGGCAAGGGCATCCGCGAGGCGTTCCTGCTCGCCGCCGAGCAGGCGGCCAACCCGCTCGACCACGGGGTCCTCGACGGCGCGGCGCCGGCCGGGCACACGCTGCGGGTGCGCAAGGACTTCCAGACGCCGACGGTCCGGCTCTGCCCCGACAGCGGGTCGTGCGACGAGGAGGACCGGCTGCCGGCCACCTCGTTCGCGGACTTCATCGAGACGACCATGAAGGTGCCGGCCGACGGGCGCTTCGAGTGGCACGTGGGCCCATCCACGCGGCCCTACGAGGCGGTCGCCGGGCGCACCGAGCACTGGGTCTTCACGTGCGAGGCGCCGGACGGCTCGGTCCTGTCGCGCAAGGAGCTGAGCGTCGTGCGCGGCGAGAAGCTGACGTTCGACGCGGCCTGCGATCCCGCGGCGGCCATCACGTCGTCGCGCAGCCCCGCCCCGGCGCCGCTGCCCGGGTCGCCCGGCGTGCCGGGTGCGACCGGCGTGGAGCCGCCGGCCCAGACGCCCGTCGCGCCCCGCTCGATGCGGCTGTTCGTCGGGCCGCGCCGGGTGCCGCGCTTCCAGCTGCGGCGCCGCGGCTACCTGCGCGTCGCGATGAAGGTCTCCGGCGCGACCGTGACGAATCTGCGCGTCCGGCTGCTCAGGCGCGACCGCGAGCTCGTGGCGTCACGCTCGCTCAAGCGGCTCGTCAGGCCCAGGGCGATCCGGCTGCGGCTGGGGCGGCGGATCCCGCCGCGGGGCGTCTACCGGCTGTCGCTGCGCGGCGTCGCCGACAACGGCGCGCCGGTGGGGACGGCCGTGAGGCTGCGGATCGTCGGGCGCTGAGCGCCCTCACCGCCGACCAGCTCGCGCAGGAGGTCCTCCTGGCTCATCGGCCGGGCGAAGAGGAAGCCCTGCCCGAGCTCGCAGCCCAGCTCGCGCAGCTCGCGCTCCTGCTCGGGGCGCTCGATCCCCTCGGCGACCGTCGAGAGCTCGAGCGTGTGGCCGAGGCCGATCATCGCCTTCGTGAGCTTCGCGTCGGCGCCTGACTCGGCGCCGATCAGCTCGCGGTCGAGCTTGACGATGTCGATCGGGAAGCGCCGCAGGTAGCTGAGCGTGCTGAAGCCGGTGCCGAAGTCGTCGATCGCGAGCCGGACGCCGAGCGCCTTGAGCTCGGCGAGCGTGTTCGCCGTGGCGTCGAGGTCGGCGGTGAGCATGCTCTCGGTGATCTCGAGGACGAGCGAGCTGGCCTCGATCCCCGCGCTGTCGACGGCGTGGGCGACGTCGCCGACGAGGTTGGGGTCGTGGAACTGGCGCGGGCTCAGGTTCACCGACATCACGAAGCTGCCCGAGGCCTGGAGCGTCTTGGCGCAGCGGCAGGCGGCCTCGAGGACCCAGCGGCCGAGCGGGACGATCAGCCCCGTCTCCTCGGCGGTGGGGATGAAGTCGTTGGGCATGATCGTGCCCTTGGTCGGGTGCTCCCAGCGGACGAGCGCCTCGACGGCGACGACGTCGCGCGTCTTCAGCTCGAGCACGGGCTGGTACTCGAGGCGGAACTCGTTGCGGTCCAGCGCGCGGCGCAGCTCGGCCTCCAGGGCGAAGCGCTCGAGCGCGCGCTCGTGCATGTCGGGCTCGAAGATGCGGTAGCGGTTGCGGCCGCCGTTCTTCGCCGCGTACATGGCGGCGTCGGCGTCGCGGAGGAGGTCCTCGGCGGTGTTGAGCGGGCCGCTGGAGAGGGCGATGCCGATGCTCGCGCGGGTGACCACGTCGCGCTCGAGGTGGGGCAGGCGCACCGGCATGGTCAGCGCCTTGAGGATGCGCTTGGCCGTCACCTCGGCCGCCTTCGGGTCGGGGACGTCCTCGAGCAGGATCGCGAACTCGTCGCCGCCGAGGCGGGCGATGCTGTCCTCGAGGCGCAGCGTGGTCGTCAGCCGGCCGCCGACCTGCTTGAGGAGCTGGTCGCCGGCGCCGTGGCCGAGGCTGTCGTTGATCGACTTGAAGTCGTCGAGGTCGACGAAGAGGACGGCGACGCGGCCCGGGGTCTCGCGGCGCCCGGTGTAGGCGCGGGCGAGCGCGTGCTGCGTGCGGTCGCGGAACAGGGCGCGGTTCGGGAGGCCCGTGAGCGCGTCGTGGAAGGCCTGGTGGACGAGCTGGTCGCGGCCCTCGACGAGGCGGTCCATCATGCCGTTGAAGGCCTCGGCGACGTCGTGCAGCTCGTCGTCGCCGCCGACGTGGACGTGGCGGGAGAAGTCGTCGTCCCCGATCCGCCTGGCCGCGTCGCGCAGCTCGGTGAGCGGCGGGGTGATGTGGTTGCGCAGGCGGCGGGCCAGCCACACCGCGGTCCCGCCGCT